>CAZHBM010000018.1:0-20568 GCA_964529945.1 uncultured Anaerolineales bacterium
TCGAAGCCGGCAGCGATGCGCTTTACTGGCAGGATGGCGACGGTTGGGTGACCGGCGGTATCACCACCACCGGCCGCAGCGACGAGGAATTGATCAGCCTGGCGGATCATTTCAGCCTGTTCGCCGTGCTCGGCCGGTCGGCGCACGTTTACCTGCCGCTGGTGGTCAAATAGGTTGCCGCTGGCGCGACCGGCGCCTTTCCTGACTCCATACCGGTCATCCCCTGAACGGTACGAGCGATGTGGAAAGTCCCCCACAGTTGGCGCTTACCGGGCAATGCGGATCTCGCCACAGTATTTGGGAGTTCTTTCCCCGAAGAGTCAAGGTTGGCCGAAACTCATAGTGAGGCAGCCACGTGAACGCTGCACACGGGGCGTCAGTATGAGATGTCGGACAGCATTCCCGAAAGCCCCATCATCACGCCGGCGAAGATGATCAAAGCAATCCCGGCCAGGATCACGAAGCCGTTCACGGCCAGGCCGATAATGGCCAGGCTGCGTCGCGACGACTTGAGGCCGAGGAAGCCGAGCACCAGGCCGACCACGGCCGCCGTCAGGCCGCAAATGGGGATCAGCAAACCGCACAAACTGATGATGCCGATGACCAAGGATGCGATGGCGAACACCGTTTCAGTATCGGTCCGGCTGCCTGCCACCGGCGGTGCTTCGATGTGCGGCGGCAGTGGTTCGGACGGTTCAGGCGGCCCGGAAGGGGCGTGGGTTTGTTGTGGCGGCGGCTCGGCGCCGGTCTCCGCACCGGTCGTCGCCACCGGTGGTGCCTCGATGTGCGGCGGCACCGGCTCGGATGGCTCGGGGGGTCCGGAAGGAGCGTGAGTTTGTTGCGCCACAATGGGTTCGCCACACTGATCACAACGATCAGCGTTATCGGGCAGTTCAGTGTTACAGTTGGGGCATTTCATAGTCGGTGAGTTGCCTTTCCTGGCTGGCTGCGTTGGTCGCCGGGCGACCGGCCGCCATTGTTTATGAAGTGCGTCTATCGCTACCAACGATCGGTCAGCAGGCGCTGCCGGCCGAAAACACTGCCGCCGGCGCGCCGGTGGTGAGTATAACACAGCCCATAAGTGGGGACAACGATGGTCAAGACATGGACGTCCCCGCTGCACCCCTAATAGGGCGTGTCCCAAAATTTTTGCAGGCGAAATCGGACCGAGCCAAGGTTTAGCTGCGAAGCAGGTTCGTGAGAGACCGCTCACACAATGTCTTGAGAAGCGTTTAGAATCAGGTAGTATTTTTCAAATTTTTTGTGGGTGGGAGGCCTTCCATCCACAAAAAATTTGAAAAATATAAGACCGGCCGCCGGCTCACGCGACCATCGACCCCTAAAATGGGACACACCTCTTTCAATAACCGGCTTTGACTTTCAATCGGCGCCAGAGTATACTGCGCCTCAACTTTCGCAGGGGCGCGACAAGAGGAACACCTCCGGAAGACACAAACGACTCGTTTGCGGGCAGCCACCGAACAATGCCTGCCCGTCCCAGTATCAGAACCTATTCTTTTCCCCCCCACTGCCAACGTCGCGCCGGCAGCTCACCCACCCATCCGGCAACTACTGCGACTGCTGAAAACCGGCAGTCGTTTAGGGGGAAATTCAATCCATTTCCGCAAGGCATCGCGGTGATGGAAGCTTAAGGGAGCGTCACACTATTGAAGAAAGAATGGTTCGTGGTTTTCGCCTGGCTGCTGCTTTTTGGCCAGTTGTTGTGTCCGGCTCCGGCTGCCGCACAGGGCGATTTTCCCGATCTATGCTCCGAGAGGGGCGACAACCTGATTCGCAACTGTGAGTTCAACGAAGGCATGAGTTACTGGAACGGTTTTGTCGAAACCGGCAGCCCCAACTTCAGTGTCGAGACGACGTGGCCGGCCTGCGACTCACCCAAGTGTCCGGCTATGCGTATCTCGACCGACAACTGGTTCGTGGGCGGCATTTACCAACAGGTGTCCGGCCTGACGCCGGGTATGACCTATTGGGCCAACGTCATCTGGCTGGTTTATACACCCGGCGGAAAAATTGATGGTACTGTCGGCCGCAGTATCGGTATTGACCCGACCGGCGGTACCGACCCGGCCTCACCCAACGTGGTTTGGAGCCAGCAGATCTGGAACAAATTCGACGCCTGTAATTACAAGATATGCCAGGAGTTGCAGGTCAAAGCAGCCGCCCAATCGGAAACCGTGACGGTTTTCGTACGCATTGAAGACACGTGGAAGAATCGGCGCGAGGATTTCTCTTACGTACCGCAGAGTTTTTTCGACGAGACAGAATTTTTCTGGCTGGACGACGTTGGTATGGTAGCCACCGGTGAGATGGCCGAGCCGGCCACGGCCACACCCGAGCCGCCGACCGAAACGCCGCCGCCCACCGAAGTGCCGGTAAGCGCGGTCGAATCGGAAGAGGTGGCTGAGGAAGTGGCCGAAGCGCTGCTAACGGAAACCGCCATGCCGACGGCCACTGAAACGGCCACTCCCACTGCCACTGCCACCCAAACGCCCACCGCAACACCGACGGAGACAGTCACGCCGACCCCCACGGTGACGCCGACGCCAACGGTGACGCCCACTCCGACGGTCACACCTTCGCCGACACCGGAACCGCTGTTGGGACCGACCGAACTGATCGGCGGCGGCCTGTTTTGTGTCATCGGCCTGGGCCTGATCGGCGTGCTGCTGGTCATCGGTACTTTCTTGGTCTGGTTGTACCGTTCCGGTATGTTCGATATCCGTGGCGAAGAAGATCCGGCGCCACGGAAGGCCCGGCGGGTAGTATACCGGCCACGGGTTGAGCCTATCGACGGTGAGGCGGAAGTAGTGGACACAACTGACGACAGCCATATAATAGACCATATAGATGAACCCAACGACGACCACCAGGAAGGAAACAAAGACTCATGAACGCCCATTTGGAGTGTATCCGCTGCCAGGCGCAGTATTCCATCGACCAAATACGCTACGTGTGTGACTGTGGCGGGTTGCTGGATGTCACTCACGACCTGGACACGCTGCGACAGCAGGTGAGCCGGAGCACTTTCGACCGGCGGACGGCGTCCGCGCCGCCGGCGCACATCGATCCGTTGGTCGACAGTGGCGTGTGGCGCTATTACGAGATGGTGCTGCCGGTCGATCCGGCCTACATCGTCAGCCGGCCGGAAGGCAACACACCGCTCTACTCTCACCAGAAACTGTCCGACTGGGTGGGCGTTGAGAATTTGTATATGAAACATGAGGGTGAAAACCCGACCGGTTCGTTCAAGGACCGGGGCATGACTGTGGGCACTACCCAGGCCCGGCGGCTGGGCGCGCGGGCGGTGGCCTGTGCCAGTACGGGCAACACCAGCGCCTCGCTGGCAGCCTATGCCGCCAAGGCGGGCCTGCCGGCGATCGTCATCATTCCCAGCGGCAAGATCGCTGCCGGCAAGCTGGCCCAGGCATTGGCCTATGGCGCCTGCACCTTGCAGGTGGCCGGCGATTTCGACGACGCCATGCGACTGGTGCGCCAGGTATGCGACGAGATGAACATCTACCTGCTCAACTCGCTAAATCCCTTCCGCCTGGAAGGCCAGAAGAGCATCGTTTTCGAGATGATTCACGGCCTGGATTGGCAGCCGCCCGACTGGATTGTGTTGCCGGCCGGCAATTTGGGCAATACGGCTGCCTTCGGCAAGGCGTTGCACGAATTGAAGGCTGTTGGCCTCATCGAGCGTGTGCCCCGGGTGGTATCTGTCCAGGCGACGGGTGCCAACCCGTTCTACCAGAGCTATCGCGGTGGATTTGAGCAAGAATTTCGCGTGCAGGCAGATACGGTGGCCACGGCCATTCGTATCGGGGCGCCGGTCAGTTTTCCGCGCGCCGTGCGCACCATCAGCCGGTGGACCAACGGGTTGGTCATCCAGGTTAACGACGACGAGATTATGGACGCCAAAGCCAAGGTGGATGGGGCCGGTATTGGTTGCGAGCCGGCGTCGGCGGCTTCCATCGCCGGCGTGCGCCAACTCGTTGCCGAAGGTACTATCAAGCCGGATGAGACGGTGGTAGCCGTCCTGACCGGCAATCTGCTCAAAGATCCGGGCGCAACGGTGGATTATCATACCGGCAAGTGGGCCAACGCCAGTTATGCCAACCGGCCGGTACCGGTGGCGGATGACCTGGGTGCCATTCGTGATGCGATTGAGGCTATTTTGTAAGAGGAGCGACAGCGGCTATGAAGGAAAAGAGGATTCGTGTAGGCGTTTTGGGGGCCACAGGCGCCGTTGGGCAACGCTTTGTAGAGTTGTTGGTCAATCACCCCTGGTTCGAATTGACGGCATTGACTGCCTCCAGCAATTCGGCCGGCAAACGGTACGCTGATGCCTGCCGCTGGATGCCGACGGCCGATATGCCGGCCAAGGTAGTCGATGTGATTGTCCAGGACACCGCACCGGGTATCGACTGCGACATCGTGTTTTCGGCCCTGCCGGGCGATCAGGCCGGCCAGGTGGAGGAGGATTTCGCTGCTGCCGGTTATGGGGTCTTCAGCAACGCCAAGGCTCATCGCCAGGATGTCGACGTGCCTTTGTTGATCCCCGAGGTCAACCCGGACCATCTGGGAATGCTGGACACCCAGCGGCAGAAACGCGGCTGGGATAAAGGCTTCATTGTCACCAATCCCAACTGTTCGGCTGTTATGCTGACCGTGGCGCTGGCGCCGCTGCAAGCCGCCTTCGGTCTGGAATCGGTAATTGTGACGACCATGCAGGGATTGTCGGGTGCCGGTTACCCCGGCGTGCCGGCGCTGGATGCGTTGGATAACGTTATTCCCTTTATTGGCGGTGAAGAAGACAAGTTGATGGCCGAGCCAAGAAAGATGCTCGGCGCTTTCCACGATGGTGCTTTCGAACCAGCCGACTTCGTCGTCAGCGCCCACTGTAATCGAGTGGCAGTGCGTGAGGGGCATCTGGAAGCGGTCTCGATAGCTCTCAAACGCCCGGCGACGGTCGAGGACATACTGGAAGCCTGGCGCCAGTGGAATCCCAAACCGCAGCAGTTAGGGCTGCCAACCGCGCCACAACCGCCGCTGATCATCCGTCCCGAACCGGACCGGCCGCAAACGCGGGTTGATCGTGATGCGGGCAATGGGATGGCGGTTAGTGTGGGCCGTCTGCGCCCCTGTCCGGTACTGGACTACAAATTCGTGGTGCTGGGCCACAACACCATTCGCGGCGCGGCCGGCGCCTCGGTGCTCAACGCCGAGCTTATGTTGGCGACCGAGCTGCTGTAGTCTGTTGAATGGGGAAAGAGAAAATAGAGTCGCCCCCGGTGGACCGCGATCGTCCGAGAAGAAGGATGACCGGCGGCCGGATTGGTGCGCTCGTCATCGGAGGACACGACAATGACGTATCCCAAACATAAGCTTTCCGATTACCTGGCCGACCGGATTGTCTATCGCAATCTCGTTCCATCTGATCCGTCTCTGCCACCGCTGGTGGAGGCCTGGGAGAAGATCGGGCTGGAGCGTTACCGCGTGCCGCGCAAGACCGAGCCGGCCTACGCGGCCATGATTATGCACCTCTTGAATGAGGCCCAGCGCGCCCGGGGTGGGGAACCGCTGCGCGACCTGTTGTTCATTGGCGATACGGCGCTCAACGACGGTACCGCCGCCCGTAACGTGGGCAACTACCTGCCACTGCGCGGTTTCATCGGCGCCGACCGCCTGAAAGAGGACGAGCAGATCACCCTTGATGGGCGCATCTACATTGCCAACCGCTGGCGGTCACTGCCCGCCTGGCTGGATTGGGTGCAATCCGAGGGCATTGCCTGTGACGAGCGGACCGCCATTTTGTTCGACATCGACAAGACGTTCATTGGCGCGCGTGGCCGCAACGACCAGGTTATCGACGGTGTGCGGGTGGAAGCTGCCAAACAGACGGTCATCGAGGCCTTGGGCGGCGGTTTTGACGAGACTCGTTTCCGGCGCATCTACGACGAGTTGGCCCAGCCCAAATACCACAGTTCGATTACCGCCGACAACCAGGACTACCTGGTCTATATTTCGTTGATGGTTATGGGCGATGTGTTCCCGGCTGATGAGTTCTGGACCGAGTTGGAGGCCGGCCGGCTGACCGGTTTTATTCAATTCGTGACCTTGTGCGACGGCCGTCGCGACCGTATGGAACCGGGGTTGGCCAGCGCCCACGCCGAAGTGGTGGCCAATGTGCGCCGCGGTGACCCAACGCCGTTTAAGAGCTTCCGCCACCGTGAGTATTACGTGACGGTTAGCAGGATGGATTGCCTGCCCGACGACGCCGGCCGGGCAGAGTTGCTGCAGAGTGAGATTGTGTTTACCGAGGAGGTGGGGCAGGCTGCGCAGTGGTTAATCGACCGCGGCGTGCTCACTTTCGGCATATCCGACAAGCCGGACGAGGCGTCCACGCCGCCGGCCGAAGTGGCCGGCACCGGCGCCCAGCCGATCCACCGGGTGGTGATGAAGGCGCTGGCGGGCGCGATTGAGGCTTAGGTCCGCTTAGTAGCCTGGGATGGCAAACAAAATGCCACGCCTGATTGGACAAAGCTGGCCATTGGGTGTACTATTGACGTTTGGAGTGGCTAACAGGAAACAACCGATTTCTCGGTGTTTTTTGCAACAGGAGGTTTAGGGTTTGGCAAACATCAAGTCGGCAATCAAACGCACACGCCAGAATGAAAAGCGGCGCATTCGAAATCGTGTTTACGTGGCCGGTGCTCGCACGCGCATCAAGCGAGCCCGGACGCTGATCGAAAGTGGTGAGTTGGAGCAGGCCGAAGCGGCCGTGCGCGATGCGGTGAGGTCCCTCGACAAAGCCGCCGCCAAGGGTATCATTCATAAGAATAATGCCGCTCGCCGTAAGTCACGTCTGTATGCCGAGCTGCAGGCTGCCCGCCAGTAAGCAGTTAAGCTGCCTGTGGCCGCTGGCCGATCGTGCCTACGGCGCGTCAAGCTTGTATGTCGAGCCGGCAGCCCGGCCGGCGGATTCGCTCAACCAACAACCAAGTCAGTACATGATAACCAACCTGTCTGTCTCAGCCTGAATGCAAGTTGTGGCTAAGACAGACAGGTTGATTGTCATGGAAGCCATAATGGCCTGCGGGCCTTGCCCGCCCGGAAAGTAGGGGGGCAAAGGATCCATCCTCAGGGAGGGGAACATGGACGGCCAGGTTGTTTCAGCGCCGTCGGCAACACGGCTGCAGCGACGCAATTTCTACGCCGGACTGTGGCACGGCGCATTCCTGGCGTTGGGAATGACGCTAACCCAGCCGACGACGGTCATCTCGGCTTTTGTGGCCGATTTGACTGGTTCTACCGTCTGGGTGGGCGGGCTGGCCACTGTCTTGACCGTAGCAGCCGCCCTGCCCCAGGTCTTTGTGGCCCGCCTGATCGAGCCTCGGGCGCGCAAAATGCCCTTCTTGAAACTGGCCATCTACCTGCGTGTCTTCAGTTGGGCGGCACTGGCCTGGCTGGTGTTTGCCCTGGGAGCCGACCGGCCGCAACTGCTGGCCTGGCTGCTGGTGGTGTTGCTGGCCGTCTTCTATGCCGGCGGCGGGCTGGGCGGTGTGCCTTATACCGATATCATCGGTAAGGTAATTCCCGCCGGACGGCGTGGCGCCTTTTTCGGCGGCAAAGAAGCTCTGGCCGGCCCTTTGTCGCTGGCGGCTGCCTTCCTGGCCCGGACTATTCTGGCCGATGTGGCCTATCCTACCAGTTACGCGTTGCTATTTGGGCTGGCGGCTGCCTCTCTGGCAGTGGCCTCGCTGGGATTCTGGGTAATGCGCGAGCCGCCAACGACCGGGGTCACCGGCCAGCCCCAACCATGGGCCGACTACGCCCGCCAACTGTGGCACGCGGGACGGAATCTGAAGACCCTGATAGCCGTCCAGTTGCTGACCGGCTTCAGCTTGATGGCATTGCCTTTTTACGTGGTATTCGCCCGTGACGGATTGGGCGCGCCGGCACCGGCGGTTGCCTGGTTCTTGCTGACCCAGGTATTGGGTGGCGTGCTGGGTAACCTGCTTTGGGCGCAACTGGTGGACCGGGTCAACGCTCGCACCATGCTGTCCATCTGCGCTGCAATGGCCACAGTTACCCCGTTGCTGGCCATAGCGCTCAGTCCTTTGGGATGGCAGGGGCTGTTGCCCATCTTTTTCCTGGCCGGTGCTACGTTCAACGGGCGCAAAGTGGGATTCCAGAGCGCCCTACTGGCGTTGGCGCCGGCTACTCGCCGGCCAACCTACACCAGCATCAACGCGCTGTTGACCTTGCCGGTCGCTTTCCTGCCGCTGCTGGCCGGGTTATTCCTGCGCCAATGGTCGTTTGTGGTCCTGTTTGCCGTGGCTGCCGGTTTTGTTGGCCTGGGGACAGTTATGACCCGAACGTTGCCGGCAATGGCCGGGACGACGAAATCCTAGATCAGACTTGACTGGCCGGGTGGAAAAAGGACCGAATTGTGAAACGTTACAAACGTGGCGACCGCCAAACAGATAGCCGGTCCATGTTGATCGTACACCGGCACCGGCTGGTGGCCTGCCTGGAAGCCATGGCTGTGCGGTCGAATCTGGCCGATATTCGTCAGCAGGTGGACGCCTTGCAGCGTGAGTTGGCCGCGGATAGCCCGGGTCCCCTGCAGTCTGACCTGAATGCCGACAACCGGCTGGAGATACGCCCGGATTATCTGGAGCGCCAGATGCAGCAAATCGCCGCTGCGCGTACCCTTGAGCGGGCCGTCTACTACGTCGAACGCCTGGTGCGCAGCCTGACCGAGGTGAAGACAAACGGCGTCAACGACATCAATCTCTACCGCTGGCAGGAGTATGACGATATCTACACCGACAGCTTGTGGATTGAGAAACGGCGTGACAGTACCGGCGTGCATCGGGCCGATTATTGGGGCAACTTTATCCCCCAAATTCCCTACCAGATGATGTCCCGTTTCACCCGTCGCGGAGAATGGGTATTGGACCCCTTTGCCGGCACGGGTACCACACTGATTGAAGGCCAGCGGCTGGGACGCAACGCACTGGGCGTCGAACTGCAGCCCCGGGTGGCCGAGCAAGCGCGCCGGCTCATCGCCGCCGAGCCGAACGTTCACGGGGTGGTGACACACGTGGAAGTAGCCGACAGTACCGGCATCGATTACCGCCGGTTGCTTCAGTCGGTGGGCCAAACTTCAGTTCAGCTGGTCATTTTGCACCCGCCTTATCACGACATCATCCGTTTCAGCGACGACCCGCGTGATCTATCCAACGCCGAATCAGTGGCAGCATTTCTGGACAAAATGGCGGACGTCGTAGCTGCTGCCGGCCAGGTGTTGGATGCGGACCGCCACCTGGTGCTGGTCATTGGTGACAAGAACGTCGATGGGGAATGGATCCCACTTGGCTTTCTAACGATGCAACGCATTCAGCAACAGGGCTATCGTCTCAAGAGCATCATCACCAAGAATTTCGAGGACACGACCGGCAAGCGGGCGCAAAAGGCATTATGGCGCTACCGGGCGCTGGTGGGCGGTTTCTACATTTTTAAACATGAGTACATATTCCTGCTGCAAAAGGAACCGGTGGTTGGGGGACAGAGTTGAAAGGATGCTCAATCTATGCCTGTCCGCCCGTGTAACCGTTTCCCCCAAATCGTCGCAAAATTTGACATCTTGATGCCCCAAAGGTAGAATGAAAAATTGTGTGAGTTGTGAGGTAAGAACCGGGTTGCGACACCCGGTGATCATACGATGTAATGTGGCATCGATAACTCCTGTCTCCGGCGTCGGAGCAGGAGGATTTTTATGTAGGCACCAAACAAATCCATAATTCATTTTCCAGGAGGAGGGTATAACGTCTATGACTTTGCACGGAATGACGCCCTTTGAGACCTACGCATTGTTTGCTGTGCTGGGAGTGGCCATCTTGGGACTGGCCTACGCCGTTTTCCTGCGCAACCAGGTGTTGGGCAAAGACAAGGGCACCCAGAAAATGCAGGATGTGTGGGAAGCCATCCGTGAGGGTGCCAACGCTTACCTCACGCGGCAGATGCGCAGCATTCTGCCCTTTATCGCTGTGTTGACGGTGCTGTTGTTTCTGAGCGTCTGGGTGGTCAACCCGACGGCGGAAGCGCTGGAAGCTTTCGGTAACAACGCCCGCATCACCGTCGCTTTCGGCCGCGCTATCGCCTTTTTGATGGGCGCTGGCTTCTCGCTGGCAGTCGGTCAGATCGGGATGCGCATGGCGGTCCAGGGCAATGTACGCGTCGCCAGCGCCGCTCGCACCAGCTTCGGTGAGGCGCTGTCGATTGCCTATCGCACCGGCACCATCACCGGTATGTTGACCGACGGGCTGGGCCTGTTCGGCGGTACCATTATCTTCCTAGTGTTCGGCAAAGCAGCCCCTGATGCCCTGTTGGGCTTTGGTTTTGGCGGTACGCTGTTGGCGCTGTTTATGCGCGTCGGTGGTGGTATCTTCACCAAGGCAGCCGACGTCGGCGCCGACCTGGTGGGTAAGGTTGAGGCCGGGCTGGAAGAAGATGATCCGCGCAACGCGGCCGTCGTCGCCGACTTGGTCGGGGACAACGTGGGTGACTGTGCCGGTATGGCCGCCGACATCTTCGAAAGTTACGAGGTGACCATTGTCTCGGCTCTGATTCTCGGTCTGGCATTGGTCCGCATTACGGGCGACCTGAACTGGATTGTCTATCCGCTCTTGGTTCGCGGTATCGGCGTTCTGTCATCCATCATCGGTACCTACCTGGTCAAAGGCCAGAAGGAGGGTGGCGCGCCGGAGGCGATGCGAGCCATCTTCGGTGGCTTCTTGACCTCGGCGGCTATCTCGACCGTCATGTTCTTCTTTGTCGCCTTCTTCTACATGCGCGACGTCCCTGGCGGCTGGTGGCGACCGTTCCTGTCAACCGTCGTTGGTGTGGCCCTGGCCATCCTGATCGACCGGCTGACGGACTACTTCACCGGAACCGAAGGCGAGCCTGTCAAAGAGATCAAAGAAAGTGCCGATGGGGGACCAGCCACGCTTATCATGTCCGGTCTGGCCTCAGGGTATGAGTCGTCTGTGTGGGGAACTGTCGTCATCGCCGTCACCATCTTCATCGCTATTCTCATCTACGGCAATGTTCCCGGCTACGATGCGGGTTTCCCTCAGTTTTCCTTTGTGCTCTATAGCGTGGCAATGGCCGGTATTGGTATGTTGACCCTGACCGGCAACAACGTGGCAATGGACTCGTTTGGCCCGATTTCGGACAACGCCAACGGCATCGGCGAGATGGCCGGCCTGGATGCCAAGGCCCGCCAGATTATGGCCGACCTGGACGCTGTCGGAAACACCACTAAGGCGATCACCAAGGGTATCGCCATTGGTTCGGCTGTAATCGCCGCGGTATCCCTGTTCGGCTCTTACATCACCGACACCAGCCTGGTCGATCCCGAAGCTCTGGTCAATGGCATCCGCATTTCGCAGCCGCAGGTGTTTGTCGGCTTCTTGATCGGCGGTGCATTGCCGTGGCTCTTCTCTTCCTTCGCCATCAAAGCGGTCACCCGTGCCGCCGGCCAGATGGTGACCGAAGTGCGACGCCAGTTCCTCATCCCCGGCCTGATGGAAGGCACAGTCAAGCCCGACTACGCCAAGGCCGTATCCATCTCGACTGAAGCCGCTCAGAAGGAATTGATCCCATTGGCATTGATGTCGGTGGTGACACCTATCCTGATCGGCCTGCTGCTGCAGGTGGAAGCTCTGGGAGGGTTCCTGGCCGGCATCATCCTGTCGGGCCAGTTGTTGGCTGTGTTTATGTCCAACACCGGTGGTGCCTGGGACAATGCCAAGAAGTTGATCGAGGACGAGCCGCGCGACCCAGAGCACAACCTGGGCAAGAACTCGGAGCGGCACAAGGCTTCGGTGGTCGGCGACACCGTCGGCGATCCGCTGAAGGACACGGCCGGTCCGGCGTTGAACCCGATGATCAAGGTTGTCAACATGGTTTCGCTGATCGTGGCTCCCATCATCGTTCAGTACAAGTATGGGTTGGGCATTGGTGGCTGGATTGCAGTGGCTATCTTGCTGGGTGCTTTCGTCTGGGCCTACTCCCAGAGCAAGCGCCGTATCGGCGACGAGACCATCTAGCGACCTCAGTCGCAACCGGTCTGCGCTGAGCGTAGATCGTTAGCGTATATCCGGGGTGGAACGGCCGCCGTCAGGTGGCCCTTCCACCCCTTTTGTTTGGGAGGATTGAACGCGATGGCCGGAATTCGCGCTTTTGTTGCCGTCGAACTGAACGACGATGCCAGGGCATTTCTCAGGCATCTTCAGCCGGAACTAGAACGCCTGGCCCCACCTGACACTGTTCGTTGGACGCGGCCGGAAAGCGTGCACCTGACGCTGCAGTTCTTGGGCGATGTGGCACCCGGCCAGGTGGAGGCTATCGCGGTAGCCTTGCAAGGGGCAAGCCAGGATACGCGGGCGTTTGAGATGGAGCTGGCGGGCCTGGGCGTCTTCCCCAATCCGAAACGACCTCGCATCGTATGGTTGGGCATCCAGGAACCTTCAGGAGGGTTGGCCGGGTTGCAGAGGCGGGTGGGCGAAGCGCTGGCACCGCTAGGATTCGAGCGCGAAAAGCGTTCGTTCAGGCCGCATCTGACTATCGGTCGAGCTTCGAAGCGTGCCACCGGGCACGATCTGGCCAAGGTGGGACAGGCGATGACCAAGGAGGATTTCCCCTGGCAGGTACGCATCCCCGTCGATCACATCGTGTTAATGAAAAGTGACTTGCAGGCCGGCGGCCCCGTTTATTCGCCTCTATCCATAATCTTACTGAGCGACGATTGACGGTAAGCAGCAGTGCCGGGGTGTACCGGGGTACTATGGCAACCAGAACCATAAGGCGTCATACTGGTGGTGGAAATCTGACAATCTGTGCCGGCCTTCATGCCGGTCTCTGACCGAGCATTGGGCAACAAAGACGGGGCACAGTCTAGCCACTATCGGAGGGAACGCCATGATTGAAGAAGAGAAAGTAACTGAAGAAGACAGCCAAGACATCGTACCCGAAGAAGAAAGCCAGGAAATGCCGGCCGCCGAGTCCGAATCGCCGCCGCCGGGTAAGCGATCATCCGTTCGTCCGCTGGTTCTAATTGCCGCTGCCGTTGGATTGTTAGCTGTCGGCGTGTTATTGGTGCTGTTGGCCACCTTTTTCGTGTTTCGCGGCCGCCTGGGTGGATTGAAGGCTACCACCCTAACCGACGTTAACCTGCGTCAGGGGCCGGGCATCGGCTACCCGACGGTTGGCTCGTTGGGTCAGGGCAGCAACGTCAAGGTGGTCGGGCGCAACCAGGATGGAAGCTGGCTGCAGGTGGAGACCGAGGAGGGCGATAATGCCTGGATGACAGGCGTGGCCGACTTCGTGCAGATCGATCAAGCATCCCTGGAAAAGGTGCCCTTGGTGGGCGCATCGGCGCCAACATACGATGCCGCTAACCCGGCGGTAAACCGGGTGATGACTGAAATTCCGCTGGTGGTCTACCATCCCGATCACTATACCTGCGCCTCACACGCCGGGCTGAACAACGTGTTGCCCGATGTGGCGGAAGGCAACGTCATCGGACCGCACGCCGGAGATTTTGCCTATGTGGATAAAGGTGGCAACGTGCTCTTTAAATACACCGGCGGCAGGTTTGTGTTGATCCGCGATAATCCGATTGCCCGTTTCGACGGTGACGTCGAGTCTCTGCCGCTGGACAAGGCGCTACAGATGTTCGACTCGGGGGAGATTGTGTGGACGGGCGAGGTGGGCCGTTGGCCCGGCCGGGGCGTGCCCGGCTGCGATCCGGCAGCTGCTCCGTAGGCCTTACAACGTAGGTATTGCTTCCACGAATCTAAGGCTTCCCGGAGCCGGAAGCTCCGGGAAGCCTTTCCTTTTCTCTCGCAGGCGGCCGTCCGGTTGACACGACCTTCAATTTCAGATAGAATTTTGGCGTGACGGTTGCTCACAGAGCGTGATTCGGAGCATCTTTCCAGCCCATTTCAATTCTCACCGCGCTCCGACCGTCACCCGGTAACTGCCGTCACGGGTCTGGCCCAAGTGTTTTGTTGGAGAAATTGGACCGAGCCTAAGCTTGGCCGCCAAGCAGGCTCGTGAGAGACTGATCACATAACGTTTTGAGAGGCGCGTAGAATTAGGTGGTGTTTTTGATTTTTTCTGGGTGGAAGGCTCTGCACCCAGAAAAAATCAGAAGAGATAGGACAGGCCGCCGGCTCACGTGGTCTTTTACCAAGAAAATGGGACACACCCGCTGTCACTTTCGAAAGGAGTAACACGAGGCTCATGCCCTGGTACCTGGTCGCGAATAGTGGCCCGATGGCCGGTTCAGCCTTTCGGCTACTAAACGATACCGTCAGCGTAGGTCGCGATTCGGACAATGAGGTCGTCGTTGACGATCAATTGGTATCGCGCCATCATGCCCGGCTGGAACGTCAGGATGAGAGTTACGCCCTGGTCGACCTCAATAGCACTAACGGGTCATGGGTCAATGGCCAGCGTGTAACCGGCAGTATGCCGCTCCATTACGGCGATACGCTCGCCTTGGGCACCAAATCCACCTTCGTCTTTTCTAACGAACCATTCGTGGAGGACGTGACTGTAATGGCGCCGCGCGGCGCGGTGCCAACCGCTTCAAGTGGGCACCCGACCGGGCTACCGGCCGCGTCGCCGTCACCCCAATCGCAGGTGCTGGTCTGTCCGGCTTGTGGTACCGCCAATCCACCAGGTACCCGCTTCTGTGGCCACTGTGGCGGGTCATTGACACCTGAACGCGAGATTGTCTGTGCAGCCTGCGGCGTCCTCAACCAGCCAGGTCGTCATTATTGCGGCAACTGCGGCCAGCCGTTGGCCGTCCAAAGGCCTGGCATTCAGAACTCCGGCTCGGTGCGAAAAGGCGGTACTACCTCCCTGTTGTTGCTGGCGGTCGGTGCCCTGTTTGTGTTGCTCACGCTGACGATTGCAGGATTGGGCTTGATCCTGCTGCTGAATGTGGGTGGAGTGCGTGACAACCTTTCCTCAACCGCCAGCGCACCGGAGCGGGCGCTGGCTCTGGCCGACGAATACGTGGCAGCTCACCATGGGCAGTTTGTGGATGCGGACCGCCAACTGGCGCCCACCACGCGTGACGGTCGCCGCGTCTTTACCGTCACGTACAGCCGCCGGACGGAGGATGGAAACGAGGAAACCTTGTGGCTGGTTGTCGATCCACAATCATGGCAGGTGATGGAGATCTCTCCTTGATCCCGGCATCCATCTGTCACCTTCGACCCTGCCAGGCTGTAGTCGGATGGCAACTCTATCCTGCCTGGGGACCCGACCGGGAGCTAAACCGTAACAGTCTCCCAGGGTAGACATACCACGAACCGGCTGCCCCGCCCCAACTCGCTTTCTACGCTGACACTGCCACCGTGCAAATGGGCCATCTGATGCACCAGGGCCAGGCCAAGACCGGTGCCCGGGTACTGGCGCGAAAGCCGGCTGTCCAACTGGACAAACGGTTCGAAAAGGCGCTGCAGATCCTCTCCGCCAATTCCGATACCCGTATCCCAGACCACAAACTCTACCTGCTGCCGGTCGGCGTCGCCGTGCACCTCGAGCGCAATCTGACCGCCATCGGGAGTGAACTTAACGGCATTGCTCAATAGATTGACCAATATCTGTTTCAAGCGCCGTTCGTCAGCCTGCAGATGGGTGACGTCTTCATCGATTTCCAGCCGGACCTTTAGCTGTTTTTTGAGTGCATCACGGCGAACCAAGCGCAAGCTGGATTCACAAATTGTCGGCACGTGTACCGGGCGCATCTCCAGTTCCATCCGGCCGGCGCCGATTTTGGCCACATCCAGCACATCGTTGATCAGTTCCAGCAGATGGTAGCCGCTGCGTTCGATCGTGTGCAGCGCCTTGCGTTGCCTGTCGTTGGTTTTGCCATAGATCTCTTCCTGCAAGGCTTCGGCCAGCCCCAGGATTGCGTTCAACGGCGTGCGCAACTCGTGGCTCATTGCGGCCAGAAACTCATCTTTTAGACGGGCGGCGCGGGCCAGTTCAAGGTTGGCGGCGCTCAGTGCGGCGGTGCGTTCGGCGACCCGGTCTGCCAACGTGGCTCGTTCGTCGCGCAGCCGCTGCTCGGCGGCCACGCGCTCCCAATAGGTGGCGATCATGCTGGCGACGACTCGCAAGGCCAGCCGGTCTTCCTCAGGCCAGGTACGGGGTTGGCCTGTGTTGTCGATACCGAGGAATCCCATGAACCGGCCGTTGATGGAGCGAATGGGCACGATCAGCAACGCCTTCACGTGATGTGACTCTACCAGTTCCCGTCCACGGCCTTCCCTGGGCGGCAAGCTGGCTGTGTTTTCGATCGCGATCTCCTCCTTGCGGTCCAGTATGGGAATGAGATCGGGTAGTCCTTGTCTGGAAAGACCGTGCAGGCGCCGGATCTCTGTTTCGTCACGTGTGTCGGTCCACACAAAAGCGTTGACGATGGTATGATCGGCATTTACCTGGAAGATGTAGGCGCGATTCGCCTGCATCGTGTCGCCCAGTAGACGCAGAATCTGCCGAAACTGTACCTCACCGGCAGACACAAATTGCCGGGACGCCTGGGCGACGGTTTCCTCCACTGCCAGCCGGTGGCGCAGACGCAATTCGGCCCGTTTGCTTTCAGTAATGTCTCGGCCGAAGCCGATGACCTCCGATGTATAGCTGTGAAGCGTGCGACCGATGGCGCTCCAAGAGATGACGCGTTCTCGTCCGTCCGGCGCGCGTACCACTGTCTCGTATTCTCGAGCGGTGCCGCCAGCCAGCACCTGGAAGTGATTGGCGCCGGTCTGTTCGTGCGCCTCACCCGAGAATACCGACCACCATGACCGGCCGACAATTTCTTCCGCCGGGCATCCCAAGGCCGCTTCGGCCGCCGAATTGATGAACGTGATGCGTCCGTCCGGCGTCGCCCCAAAAATGATGATCGGCGTGCCCTGGATGATACCTGTCGAGTAGTCGCGCTCGGCGCGCAGCGCTGCTTCGGTTTCCTGGCGTTGATGGGCATATAAGGCGGCCAGTAGGCCGCCTACCAGACACAGACCCAGAAAAGACAGGCGTACCAGGAGTGCATAGGTGGTCGTGTTGAGTACCAGCGTATCTAGCAGGCTGGTTGGCTGCTGGAACAACATAAAGCGCAGGTGTTCGCGGAAATAATAGTAGTTGAAGGTTGCGTCTAGCAGCCAAAAGGTCAACCCGGCCAGCGCGGCGATGGCGATGAAGTGGTAGGAACGCAGGCCGGGCTGGCGGTCATTTTTATTCGCCATTGATGTCCTCGTAGATTACGTCGGCGGCTTCCAGCAATCCCGGCGGTGGAACAAAGCCAATGCGCCGGGCGGTCTCCATATTGATAGCGATGGCCGGCTGCGGCTCGAAAATTTGGGGCAGATCACGTGGTTTGGTCCCGTGGAAGATTCTGGCTATGTGATCGGCCACCCATAAACCCTCGGGGTCGAAATTGTCGTAGCTCGAAATGCTGAGCAGAACACCACGGTGCACAGCCTCATTGCCTGCCTGAGACCATGTGGCGACCCGATACTCCAACAAAGGCGACAGATTATCGGGCATGAAACGTGACTGTTCGCCCAGGGCGGCACCGATCCACACCGCATCTACCTGTGGCGCCAACTCCGTGTAGCAACGTTTGATTTCCTGTACTGCCTTGGTCTCGCCGGCGCCCTCTTCCCCGATATAGCACTCGACGACCCTTACTCCCGTTTCGGCTTCCAGTTGATGTAATTCAGCCAGGTTGGCATACACCCGTCCATCGGGCGAATCTTCGAGCGCCACACCGATCGTCTTGAAGGCCACAATGTCGTGAAACAGGCGCATCTGGCTTAAGTAACGGTACGGATCGTAAGCAGCAGTGACCTGGTTGAGTCCCGAGTCCTGGGGGCTCTTGATGATACCGGCTTCCACCGGGTTGCTGGTCGAAAGCACGACGGTTGGTACCGAATGGCCGGTTACGGCCAAATCCTGACCGGCCCAGGTACCCATAGCCAGCACCATGTCAAGGTCGCCGGCTCTCAACTGTGCCAGTGCTGTTTCACGATTGGTTTGGCGCCGGTCGTCGTCCCAGCCGGCCGACCAAAAAGCATCGGCCACAAATTGAATGTAATCGCTGCTGGCGTATTCCGACAGGTAATGCCACAGGCTGCCGGCGTCGTCTTCGGCCAGATTGGCCGGAAATTGTACCGGCTCAATCCAGCCCAACGCAGCAAGACCATGGGTCACGCCCCGCAACCGGCCGGCGTAGTTGACGTACTCTCCGCCCTCGTAATACCCGATGCGCCAGGCACGCCCATCTTTGGTTGTGATGGGCACGGGTGAATTACCGGTTGCGGGCAAAGACCCCTGGCAACTACTGGCCGCAGTAAGAATCAGTGCCAATCCCAGCGCCCACAGAATCAGTTGATTGCGATGCATTGTCTCTATCCTCAGGGCGGACTAAGCCGGTTGGTGGTCTTCTGAATCCGTTCTGGAGAGAAGCAACTGGCATTCAAGGTTGTTTTCTCGTGTGATGACGTGGCAGGAATATGGTGAAAATCGTTCCCTTACCCACACGGCTCTTGACCCAGATGTGCCCGCCGTTCTGTTTTACGATGCCAAAGACGGCGGCCAGCCTCAATCCTCGCTCGTGAGCTACTTCCTCACTGGAGAAATAGAATGGCTCAAAAAGATGGGCTTGCGCCTCAGCGCTGAAACCGCTGCCGGTGTCACTGACGCGCAACCGCACGTAGTCTCCGGGGGATGCCTCCAGGTGGTCAGCTACATCAGCGGCAGAAAGTGTCTGATTGTCGGCCTCAAAAATTAGGTGACCGCCGGACGGCATGGCCTCGCGCGCATTGGCGGCCAACAGAGTCAGCAGCTGCCGCATTTGATCGGGATCGGCCAAGATAGGCCACAAGCCATCTACCACCAGCAGGGCTACACCAACCTCATCATGCGCCCGTTCGCGCACAGTGGGTTCCGTTTTTGAAAGAACTGAGCCGAGGTCAATGACCTGCGGTGAGGTCATCTGTTTGCCACCGAAAGCCAGCATTTGCTCTACCAATCGCGAAGCCCGCAAGCCGGAACGACGGATATCGCCAGCCATAGCGTAGGTTGGGTCTGTGGCCGCGACTTGCATCTGAATCAGTTCGGCAAAGCCATTGATGGCCGTCAAGAGGTTGTTGAAGTCGTGGGCAATGCCGGCCGACAACCGGCTGATGGCTTCCATCTTCTGTGTCTGCAGAATCTGGGCCTGCAACTTTTCCCGTTGCACTTCCGCTTGCCTGATTTCGGTGACATCAGTGCCAAAAATCGCCAACCGGCTGATGTCTCCCTCGGCGTCGAGTACCGGGAAAATGCTGTGTTCGACAATTCGATCCAGTTGCTGACTCTCAAAGTTGACCGGCTGGCCGGTTGTTGTCACCTTTTCTATCTGGTTGCGGCACATCTGGGCGTCTTCATTCGGCAGGTGATCGTAGATAGGCGTGCCCAGCAGGTTGTGCACACTGTGCCCAAATTGTTGGGCGATGATTGCGTTGGCTGCTAACAAGGTGCCGTCAGGACGGATAAGCGCGGCGGATTGGTGGGGTGCATTCAACAGTGCCCGCGTTGTCTCTTCACTTTCACGCAACGCCTCTTCGGCCCGGGCGCGGCTGACAGCCGCTGCAATCTGGGCTGCGATGGCTTCTAACCCCTGGCGAACGCTTTCCGGAATCGTCTCGTCCCGGCGGGAGCCGATCACCAAAAAGGCAATCAAATCGCCATTGTGGCGAATAGGAAGGGCACCGATTCCACGCAGTCCTTCTGAAGCAAATCGATCGGTCAGAGGTGAATTTAGGTCGGGGAAGTGAGAATAAGAGCCTCCTTTTTTCACCCATTGGACCAGCAATGAATCAGGACCTAAGTGCCCGATACTTTGTTCGAAGTCTTCCGAAATGCCAATACTGGCTGCCAATTGCCAACCAGTTTGATTGGCGTCAGCCACGTAGATACCGCCGGCGTCCATTCCGGCCATATCGGTGACGGCGGCTACACACAGCTGCAACCGAGTTGCCAAGTCACTGGCACCATCCAACTGAATGGCCAGTTCACGCTGCATGCGCACTATCTCTTCAATCTGTTTCTGTTCGGTGATGTCGATTATGAATCCCTCAACGCCGACCACACGATCCTTTTCGAATACCGGGTTGGCCGACACGTTGTGGTAGCGCGTTTGACCATCGGCACAGCGGCGTGCCATTTCGGCTGTCGGTACTGGTTCCCCGTCCAACAACTGCTCGAGATAGTCGGCGAACAAAGGTTGGCTGGATTCGTCGAGGGTCAAGGAAAAGTGTTGCCCGATCACTTCGCCGGCTGTGTGGCCGTGCATCTGCAGCCAGGCCGAGTTTACCTGTTGGTAACGGCCCTGGGTGTCGATCAGAAAATAGCCGGCCTGACTGCTTTCGACGATGCGCCGAAAGCGCTGTTCGCGTTCTTGCAGATTACGTTGGG
>CAZHBM010000019.1:0-20459 GCA_964529945.1 uncultured Anaerolineales bacterium
TGCCATCGTCAGTGACGGCGACCTGATGGAAGGCATCTCGTCCGAATCGGCTTCCCTGGCCGGCCACCTCAAGTTGGGCAAGCTGATCTATCTATACGACGACAACCATATCTCGCTGTCGGCTTCAACCCATCTCGATTTCACCGAAGATAGGGCCAAACGGTTTGAAGCCTTCGGATGGCACACCCAAACCGTCGCCGACGGCAACGACGTGGAGGCTATTGGCCGGGCATTGAACGCGGCCCGGGATGAAACCGCTCGACCGTCACTCATCCTGGTACGTACCCACATCGGCTATGGGTCACCGCACAAACAAGACACCTTTGAGGCTCACGGCTCCCCGTTGGGAGAGGAAGAAGTGAAGTTGACCAAACAGAACCTCTCCTGGCCGACAGAGCCTGCTTTCTACGTGCCCGACGAGGTATTGCAGCACTTCCGCCGAGCGGTCGATTTGGGGCAGGCGACACAGGCAGACTGGCGGAAGCGCCTGACGGCCTACGAGAGGGAGTATCCCGACCTGGCCAAAAGCCTTCACCAGGCGCTGCGCGCCGAACTGCCCCAGGGTTGGGATGCCGACATTCCCACTTTCGAGCCGGATGCCAAGGGAATCAAGACCCGCGTTGCCTCGGGCAAGGTTTTGAATGCCATCGCGCCCAATCTGCCCGCAATTATGGGTGGCTCAGCCGACCTCGACCCATCCACTCATACCGCATTGGCCGGCCAAGGGGATTTTCAAAGCCCCGATACGGCGATGGGCGATATGCAAGGTGCCGTGGGCGGCGGCTGGGATTACGCCGGACGGAACCTCCACTTTGGGGTGCGCGAGCATGCGATGGGCGGCATCTTGAACGGGATGGCAGCCCACGGAGGCATCATCCCGTTTGGCGCCACCTTTTTGATATTTTCCGATTATATGCGCCCGCCGATGCGCCTGGCGGCGCTGAGTAAGATGCACGTCATTTACGTCTTTACCCACGATAGCATTGCCCTGGGAGAGGATGGCCCAACACACCAACCGGTCGAGCAACTGGCCAACCTGCGGGCGGTCCCTAATCTAACCGTTATTCGGCCGGCGGATGCCAACGAAACCGCTGTTGCCTGGCGCGTCGCCATCGAGACTCGCGGCCGGCCGGTTGCCTTGGTCTTGACGCGCCAGAATGTACCCGTTCTTGACCGCAGCCGTCTGGCTGACGCCGACGGGTTGCGCCGGGGCGCCTACATCTTGTCGGAAGCGCCCGGCGGAAAGGCCGACCTAATTCTGATTGCCACCGGTTCGGAAGTCAGCCTGGTTCTGGAAGCCCAGAAAAGCCTGTTGGAGCAAGGCATTCAGGCGCGAGTGGTTTCGATGCCCAGTTGGGAATTGTTCGACGCACAAGACCCCGACTACCAGCAAAGTGTATTGCCCGGCTCGATCAAAGCGCGACTGGCGGTGGAGGCCGGTAGTGCCCAGGGCTGGCATCGCTACGTCGGCGATTTCGGTGACGTCATCAGCGTCGATCGTTTTGGTGCCTCAGCGCCCGGTGATACGGTACTGCGCCACTATGGATTCACTGCTGAAAACGTCGTTGCAAGGGCTACCGCCCTGCTCAAGCGTAAGAAAGCTGACTAGCCAGACCAGACGTCGTTTATGCGACTGAAGAGCAACAGGCAAATAACGCCTAGGTGAGTGACAGCGATTCCTTAACAAACAAATACACGAAAGTGACCGTGACTATTATGGGTGAGCTGATACTTAATAATGCTGTTTTCGATGGCACTGAGAATGGAAACGAAATCGAAGAAGTATCTTGGGACGTAGGGGGAATCAAGGTATTTGGCACGCTGACCAGACCGCCTGGGGTGGGGCCGTTTCCGGCCGTGGTACTGGTCGCCGGCGGTGGCACCATCGATCGAAACTGGAACTCTCCAATGTTGTCGGGTACGAACGGCAGTGGCAGACTGCTGGCCCAGGCTTTGACCGAGCAGGGATTCGTGACCCTGCGCTACGACCGGCGCGACTCAGGCGCCCATTCTGGTGAAAACGTGGCCTCCCTGGCGGGCAAAATCAGCTTGTCTGGCCACACCCAGGAGCTGGCCGGCGCGATAGACCTTCTGACCAGTCGACCAGACGTCTACCCGCACTTGATCTTCGCCTTGACCAACGGGGAAGGCGCGATTTCTGCCCTGAGTTATCAGACCCAGACAGACAACCCGCGCCTTGCCGGACTGATTCTGACTGGCCCACCAGGCCGCTCATTGCGAGACACGATGCGGCGGCAAGTCGTCCACCAACTGGCCCACCAGCCGGATGACCAGTTGCTCATCAAGCACTATGATCGGGCCATAACCCAATTTTTGGCAGATGAGCCGCTCGCCATCGACGATGCGTTGCCGGAGAGCATTCATCACCTGCTGACGGGGTTGACCCAGCCGATCAATCTACCGATTGCGCGCGAAATATTGCCGCTCGACCCGGTCTGTTCGATGAAACGCATCTCCGCGCCATTGCTGATTGTCATCGGCAAGAAAGACATCCAATCCAACTGGCGCGTGGATGGGAAATTGATGACCGCGGCCCTGGCCGGAAAGGAAAACGTCAGCTTCTCCTATCCCGACCATGCCGACCACGTGCTGAAGCTAGAACCCAGGCCTCGGCGTGGCCTGACCCCGAGGTATGTCCAGGCAACCTACAACGCGGACGGGCGCACTCTGGACCCGGACGCGCTGGATAGCATTCTAAGTTGGCTCGCCGGGCACGCAGCGACTGCTTACCGGCCGGCCATCGAGCTGACCCCTGTAGTATCCGAGGGATCGGCTGATACCTACCGGTCCGCAGATGGTAGCCTAATAGTCATCGGAGGAGAAGAAATGCACAGAAATTGGGAAACAGATTGCGGTTTTTTGACAGCGGCGGTGGCCGACGAAGATGGTGTTACGCTCATCTATCCCGACAAGCCCAGAGTTATGTTGCGATACGACAGACCCACCTCGATGGTCCTGCTTGCCGACAGGATACCCGACGCGGTGAGCACCAACGTACGGCTAATTGACTCGCTCCGGCCGGATCCGCTGCTCTATTGGCCGGTACACCCGCCATTGAATGCGGATTTTGGTTTAGCCGAATAGAGCTCAGGAGCGGCACTGTGATTAAGATCAAAAGAGCCTATGACGTCGCCGCCAGTGGTGACGAGCAACGTATCCTAGTTGATCGCCTGTGGCCTCGGGGAATCAGCAAAGAAGACCTGAAGATCACCGCCTGGTTGAAAGACGTCGCTCCAAGCAATGAGTTGCGCCGCTGGTTCTCCCACGATCCCCGGAAATGGTCCGAGTTTCAACGTCGGTATTTCGTCGAACTTGACGCCAAGCCGGAGACACTGCAACCTATCCGTCAGGCTTTGGAAAAGGGCCAAGACGTTACGCTTATTTACGGCGCCCGAGATACGGAACACAACAACGCTGTCGCGTTGAAGCGCTATTTGGAGGAATCGTAAAGAGAGATGAGAACCTAACCCGGTTGATTCACTGATTGTCAGTTGAAGGGAGGAAGATAATGGACAAGAACCCACTGCAGCGCCTGCACGAATTTGGCCAGAGCATTTGGCTTGACTTTATTCGCCGCAGCCTACTGGCGTCCGGGCAGCTACAGAAGTTGATCGACGAAGACGGATTGTTGGGCATGACGTCCAATCCATCCATCTTCGAGAAAGCTATCGCCGGCAGCGATGATTACAGCGACGCTATTCGATCGATGGCATTGGAGGGGAAAAGCGTCAGGGAGATCTACGAGGCGCTGACTGTACAAGACATCCAGCAAGCGGCCGACATCTTTCGCCCCACCTATGATCGACTGGGAGGCAGGGATGGTTTTGTCAGCCTGGAGGTATCGCCCCACCTGGCCCACGACACCCAAAGTACCATCGCGCAAGCACGTCATTTGTGGGAACGAGTCGATCGCCCCAACGTGATGATCAAGGTTCCAGGCACAAAGGAAGGGTTGCCGGCTATCCAGCAACTGATAAGTGAAGGCATCAACGTCAACGTGACACTGCTTTTTGGGCTGGGCCGCTACCGTGAGGTGGCCGAGGCCTTCGTTTCCGGCCTGGAGGAACGTCTGGCACGCGGCGGATCCCTGGCGAACGTTGCCTCTGTGGCCAGCTTTTTCCTCAGCCGGATTGACGTGCTGGTGGACCCTATGCTGGAGAAGTATATGCAGGCCGGCGGCACGAAGGGCCAGCTGGCCGAGACGATGCACGGTGAGGTAGCCATCGCCAGCGCCAAGGCCGCCTACCAGATGTTCGACGAAGCCTTTAGCACCCAGCGCTTCCGCACCCTGGCCGCCAAAGGTGCCCGCCCCCAGCGCCTGCTGTGGGCCAGCACCAGCACCAAGAACCCGACCTATAGCGACGTCAAATACGTGGAGGCGCTCATCGGCCCTGAGACGGTCAACACATTGCCAATGGAAACACTGAACGCCTACCGCGATCACGGCAATCCGGCACCGCGTCTGGAGGCGGACGGCCGGCAAGCTATGCGCGTCATCCAGCAGTTGCCCGACCTGAGCATCGATTTGGATCAGGTCACCCAGCAACTGATTGACGAAGGTGTGGTGAAATTCGTCAAACCTTACGACAAGTTATTAGACACGCTTGAAAAAGAGCGTGCCGGGGCGTTGGCCGAACCGCGCGACCGGCAAGTGATGGATCTTGGAGGCTACCAGTCTGCTGTCGATGAACGCATCGACAAGCTGGATCACGACCAGTTTGATAGCCGCCTGTGGCGCAAGGACCCCAGCCTGTGGAAACAGGATCGCAAGGACCAGGACGTCATCCGCAACGCCCTGGGATGGCTGCACGTGGCCGAAAAGATGGAGGAGAAACTGCCCGACCTGTACAAGTTCGTGGATGAGGTCAAGGCCGCCGGATTTCGTCACGTGGTTCATATGGGGATGGGCGGCAGCAGTCTGGCGCCGCTGGCCTTCGCGCGTACTTTTGAGGCCGTTCAGAACGGTTTGCCACTGACAGTGCTCGACACCACCGATCCGGCCACCATTCTGGACATCGAATCGAAGGTGCCGATCGAGAACACCCTGTTCATCGTAGCCAGCAAATCGGGCACCACTGCCGAGCCGTTGGCCTTCAATGACTATTTCTACGACAAGGTGAAACGGCACAAGCCGGACGGCGCCGGAGACAACTTTGTGGTCATTACCGACCCGGGTACGTCGCTTGAGACTCTGGCCAAAGAGCGCCACTACCGGCGCGCCTTTCTGAACTTTCCCGACATCGGCGGACGCTACTCAGCACTTTCCTATTTCGGATTGCTGCCGGCTGCCCTTATGGGAGTCGACGTTTACGAGTTGATTGAAAGAGCGCTGAGGATGCAACACGCCTGCGCCTGCTGCGTTCCTTTGAAACAAAACCCGGGCGTCGACCTTGGGGCCGTCTTGGGAGAACTGGGGCGGCAGGGACGCGACAAGGTCACATTCCTGGTACCGGATTCGATCGCCACCTTGGGTATGTGGTTGGAGCAACTCCTGGCCGAGAGCACCGGCAAAGAAGGCACCGGCCTGCTACCTGTCGCCGGAGAGCCTTTGCCCGATGACATTTCAGTCTATGGGGACGACCGGCTGTTCGCCCACCTGTACGTCGAAGGAGATCACGACGAGAAGTTGGAGAGCACAGTCGAGCGCCTGCGACAGTCAGGCCGCCCGGTGATTACCATCCATTTGGACGATCTTCTAGATCTGGGCCAGGAGTTCTTCCGCTGGGAGGTGGCCACTGCTACGGCCGGAGCCATCTTGGGTATCAACGCGTTCAACCAACCCAATGTCCAGGAAAGCAAGGACAATACCAATCGGCTGCTGCGAGAATACCAGGACAAAGGACAACTGCCAACCGAAAAGCCAACTCTGGTTGAAGGATCGCTTGAACTCTACGCCGATGGGACCAATGCAGGCAGCTTACGCGAGGCTTTGGCGCACTTCTTCGCCCAAACCAAACCCGGTGACTACGTTGCGTTGATGGCTTATTTGACTGAGGGACGGACGGTAGAGACTCACCTGCAGCGTCTGCGGGCACTTTTCCTCAATCAACTGCACGTCGCCACTACGTTAGGGTACGGCCCTCGATTTCTACATTCAACCGGCCAGTTTCACAAGGGCGGACCAAACACGGGGATTTTTCTGCAATTGACGGCCGACAACGGTGAAGACGCCGGCCTTCCCGACGAAACCTATAGTTTCGGCGTTCTCAAGAAGGCCCAGGCTTTGGGCGACCTGGAGGCGCTGCGCAAGCACGGGCGACGGGTGATACGCATCAACATCAGACGAGACGTGAGCGACGGCCTGAACGAGCTCGACGAGATTATTGAATCGGCGCTCAAAGGAGGCGTTTGATGGCGATTCAGCCCCAAGTCACAACCCTGTTTTTGGATATCGGCGGTGTTTTGTTGACCAATGGCTGGGATCGTCACATGCGCCGGCGGGCAGCCGAGACCTTCAATCTGGACGTCGACGAGATGAATGAGCGTCATCACTTGACCTTCGACACTTATGAGGAAGGCAAACTCAGCCTGCTACAATACCTCGATCGGGTCGTGTTTTATGAGGAACGGCCGTTTTCGGTGGAGGAATTCAGGCAGTTCATGTTAAACCAATCCCAACCGTTGCAGCCAATGATCGACCTGATTTGCACGCTCAAGTCCCGATACAATCTCAAGGTTGCTGCCGTCAGTAACGAAGGGCGCGAGTTGACGGTCTATCGCATCCAGGAGTTCAAGCTGGGAGACTTCATAGATTTCTTTATCGCATCCTGTTTCGTCCACTTTCGCAAGCCGGATGAGGATATGTATCGTATCGCCCTGGATGTGGCCCAGGTACCTCCCGAAGAAGTGGCCTACATTGACGACCGGTCGCTATTCGTGGAAGTAGCCCAAGGGCTGGGCATCCATGGCATACATCACGTGGAATATGCGACGACCCGGGCAGCGCTGGAGAGCTTGGGACTGGTGCCGGCCGAAATTAAGCCGGGCTGCCGGACGGCAGTCCGTGGACAGGAGATCAAATGATGGCAGACAGCGAATATGATATTGGTATGATCGGCCTGGGAGTGATGGGCCGCAATCTGGTGCTCAATATGGCCGATCATGGGTATGCCGTGACCGGATACGACAAGGATCCATCGAAAATCACGGCCTTGCGTCAGGAGACTGGGCAACGCAAAATTCACGCCGCCGACAGCCTGCAGGAAATGGTCAAAATGTTGCGCAAGCCGCGGGCGGTGATGATGTTGGTGCCGGCCGGCAGGCCGGTTGATTCGGTCATCCAGGACGTGCTGCCCTTGCTGGAACCTGGTGACCTGATCATCGATGGGGGCAACTCGCATTTCACCGACACCAATCTGCGCGGCAAAGCCTTGGCCGGCAAAGGTATGCTCTACCTCGGCATGGGTATCTCCGGTGGCGAGTCGGGAGCACGTCGCGGCCCGAGCATGATGCCCGGCGGCCCAAAGGAGGCCTACGAGCGCGTTCAGAAGATACTCGAGGCTGCCTCCGCCCACGTCAACGGTGACGCCTGCGTGACCTATCTGGGACCAGGCTCCGCCGGTCACTACGTGAAAATGGTCCACAACGGCATCGAATACGGCCTGATGCAGCTGATTGCCGAGTCTTACGACTTGATGAAACGCGGGTTGGGTCTGGACGACGACCGGCTGCACCAGGTTTACGATGCATGGAACGGTGCCGAGTTGAACGGCTATCTGATGGAAATCACCAGCAAGATTTTCGTCCAGAAGGACGAAGACACGGGAAAGCGCCTGATCGACGTAATCCTGGATGCAGCCAAACAGAAGGGCACCGGTATGTGGACGTCGCAGGATGCTTTGGAGCTGCGGGTGCCCGTGCCAACCATCGACACTGCCGTGGCAATGCGTAACCTTTCCGCTATGGAAGATCAACGCCGCAATGCCAGCCAGATTCTGGAAGGCCCCAGCCACAGTTACCAAGGCGACCACGACGAGTTCATCAAGCGCCTGCGCAACGCCGTCTATATGGCTGTGATCCTCACTTACGCCCAAGGTATGGCCCAGTTGCGAGTCGCGTCCGCTGCCTACGATTATGGCCTGGATTTGGAGAGTGTGGCCCGCATCTGGCGCGGCGGCTGCATCATCCGCGCCGCGTTACTGGAAGACATACGCGCGGCTTATAAGAAGCAGGCCAACCTGCCGAATCTGTCGGTGGATGCACATTTCGCCAAATTGGTGGCCGATCGTCAAGAAGACCTGCGCTTTGTGGTCCGCACCGCCGCCCAACTGGGAATACCGGCGCCGGCTTTGATGGTCTCCCTGGGCTATTTTGACGGTTACCGCAGTGCCTGGCTGCCGGCCAACCTGATTCAGGCTCAACGTGACTTCTTTGGTGCCCACACCTACGAACGGATCGACGAAAAAGGTACGTTCCATACCCAATGGGAACCAGCTTGAGGGGAGAAAAACAGTGTCCGATAGTATAAAACCTCGCCCCACAGTAATCGTCATCTTTGGTGCTGGTGGTGATCTCACGTGGCGCAAACTGGTGCCCGCGTTGTACAACCTTTGTCTGGACGATTACCTGCCCGACAAGTACGCCGTCATCGGCCTTGACCTGAAGGAAATGACCAATAACGAGTTCCACCAGCGGCTTAAGCAGGGGGTCAACAAGTTCTCCAGGCGCGGTAAGGCCGATGAAAAGAAGTGGGATCATTTCGTGCAACAGTTCTCCTTCTTCTCGGCCAACTTCGACGATGCTGCGGCCTATTCGGAGCTGACAAAGCGACTGGACCAGCAGGATGAGGCCTGGGACACAAAGGCCGAGCGTATCTTTTATCTGGCCACCCCGCCCGGCCTGGTGGAAATGATTGTCAAAGCGTTGGGCAAGGCCCATCTGGCGCAGGACCGGGAACGGGCACGCATCGTGGTGGAAAAACCATTCGGGCACAATCTGGCATCGGCCCGCGCCCTCGACCAGATGCTGACCGGCATTTTCGATGAATCGCAGATTCACCGTATCGACCATTATCTGGGCAAAGACACGGTGCAGAATATTCTGGCCTTTCGTTTCGCTAATGCGATGTTTGAACCCATCTGGGACCGGCGCTATATCGATCACGTTCAGATCACCGTCGCCGAGCAGGTGGGGGTGGAACATCGCGGTGATTACTACGACCACGCCGGCGCCCTGCGCGACATGATTCAGAACCACCTGCTGCAGATTCTGTGCCTTATCGCCACTGAGCCGCCGGTGTCCTTCGATGCCGACGAGATCCGCAGCAAGAAAGTCGATGTGCTGCGCGCCATCCGTCCCATTCCAATCAATCGCGTACACAAGTTCGCGGTCCGCGGCCAGTACGGCGCCGGGTGGATAGAGGGCGAACAGGTGCCCTCGTATCACAATGAGCCGGGAGTCGATCCTAATTCTGGTACGGAAACCTTTGCCGCCCTCAAACTGTTCGTCGACAACTGGCGCTGGCAGGATGTACCGTTCTATCTGCGCACCGGCAAGCGTATGCCGGCCAGGGTATCCGAAGTCTTGATCCAATTCCGGCCTGTCCCGCACGAATCTTTCCCTTCGCCGGCGACGCTGGCCTGGCAGCCCAACCAATTGGTCATCAGCATTCAGCCGGAAGAGAGCATTGAGCTGCGCTTCCAGGCCAAGCAACCGGGACCGGTGATGCATCTCAGCCCGGTCAATATGCATTTCCGCTACCAGGAAGCGTTCAAAGTACCACCCCCTGAAGCTTACGAGACACTACTACTCGACGTCATGCTGGGCGACGCCACGCTGTTTATGCGCGCCGATCAAGTTGAAGCAGCCTGGGCGGTTGTGTCCCCGGTTCTGGAGGCCTGGGAGGCATCCGAACCGCTCAACTTCCCCAATTATCGCGCCGGTGCCTGCGGCCCTGAAGCCGCCGAAGCACTGATTGCACAAGATGGGCGCAGCTGGCTACAGCTCAACGTATTCGAGGACGAGAAGGTCCAAGACTAGTGTGTTGGGGCCGGCGCAAGCGCCGGCCCCAACACCTGTTTCTGCACCTCCTCCCAAGCCTCGCCGGGCAGACGATTGATTCCGTTGTCTTTCAATTCTCCGTGTTATGTAAACTCAATCCCATGGTGTAAATGCTTGATCCTCGGCCGAGAATCGAGTAGAATGAAGACCGGTTCCACCAACTCTTGGAGAGAGATATCTTGACGGGAAAACTGGTTTACTCCACGCGCACAGGCGACACCCGCAAACAGCCGGGTCCCAGGCCACGTAAGAAACGTTCCTTGCCGCCGGACCAGCAAACGATCAGGCTGATGCGCGACAGAAAGGGCCGCAACGGTAAGGTGGTTACCATGGCCACCGGATTCGTCCTGAGCGACGATTCTTTGAACGCACTGGCCAAGGAACTGAAAACCTTCTGCGGGGCCGGTGGCACCACGAAAAACGAAGACGGGACCCAGATTATTGAGGTCCAAGGCGACCACCGCGACAAGATCGCAGAAAAGCTGCAGGCAATGGGTTACAAGGTCAAACTTGCCGGCGGATAGGCACCGGCTGGAGCAAAAAATGCCCCACACAATGCAGCGCACGCGGGTGGAAAGAGGGTGACCAATGTCCGAGAGGCCGCAACACCACATTGGCTGCGTTACCGGTGACGTCGCGCCGTCGGTGCTCCTGCCCGGCAGCCTGAAGCGCGTGCAGACCATCGCGCATATGTTCGACGAAACGCGACACGTGGCCACCAACCGCGAGTACATCACTTATAGCGGCCAGGTTGGCGACGTGCCCATAAGTGTGACATCCACCGGCATCGGCTGTCCTTCGGCGGCCATCGCCGTGGAAGAATTGATCCACATCGGCGCGCGGCTTCTGATTCGTGTGGGCACCTGTGGGGCGCTCCAACCCAATATTGAGCCGGGAGATGTGATCGTCGCCACTGGCGCGGTGCGTGGCGATGGGACCTCGCGCGAATACGTTCCTCTCGAGTATCCGGCATTGGCCGACTACCGGGTTGTGGCCGCCCTTGTCGGCGCCTGCAGCACGTTAGGTCTGCGTCCGCACGTTGGCATTATTCGCTCCCACGACGCATTCTACGTTGAGTCGCCGATGGCCCACGGCGATTGGCGTCACCGCATCCATCCTTGGGTCGAAAGCAATGCGCTGGCAGTAGAAAACGAGTCATCGGCCATTTTCGTCATCAGCAGCCTGCGCAAGGTGATGGCCGGCACCATCCTGGTAGCGGCCGGATCGTTGGCCAAAACACATCCAGCCGGTGACATCCCCTCGCATCCCGAGCGAGTGCAGTTGGCCAGCCGGTGCGCCATCCTGGCAGTACAGACTCTGGCTCAGACTGACCCGTCTCTGTCCCGCTGGCCCACAGCACGAGAAACGTGAAAGGTGCACCCGATATGAGCTCGGATCAACGATTCTCCATTCGCATCGGCATTCTGTCCGGCATCCCGTGGCCGCCCGATGAACTGCTCGACTACGCTCGCCGGGTCGAAGTGGCCGGATTCGACGAACTATGGCTGGCCGAGGACTGTTTCTTCAACGGCGGCATTTCGGCCGCCGCCAGCGCGTTGGCCGTCACCCAAAAGCTCTCGGTCGGGGTGGGGATCTTACCGGCCGTGGTGCGTAACCCCGTGTTTGCTGCCATGGAGATTGCCACCCTGGCGCGCCTGTATCCCAATCGGTTCCTACCCGGTTTCGGCCACGGTATCGCCGGCTGGATGCGTCAGATCGGCGCCTTTCCCAAATCCCAACTTGGGGCGCTGGAGGAGGTCACTGTCACAGTCCGCCGCCTGCTGCGCGGCGAAACGGTGACCTACGATGGCACCCAGGTGCACCTCACGGATGCGAAGCTGGTCTTTCCACCCGATCGCGTCCCTCCCGTGTCGCTGGGCGTCGTCGGCCCCAAGTCACTGGCGCTGTCCGGCCGCACGGCCGACGGCACGATTTTGCCCGAATTCTCGCCACCGGCATTCATCCGGTGGGCACGCCAGCAGATAGAGGCCGGACGTGAAGCAGCCGGACGCAGCGACAACCATCGTTTGACAGTCTACGCCTGGTGCGCAGTTGACCCGGAAGCCGCCACAGCCCGCGACCTCGCCCGGCAAGCCCTGGCGCCTATGCTGGCCCAGGCCCGCATCCAGAGTCAACTGGCCCCGTTGGGCATCGTGCCCGATATCCAACGTTTGTTGGCGACCACCGACCCCGACGACCTGGCCGGTCATATTCCCGACGAATGGCTGAAGGAAATGGGTCTCATCGGCAATCCGCAAGACTGCCTGGACGCCGTCATCAGGTACGTGCAGGCCGGCGCCGATAGCCTGATTCTCTTTCCGCTACCCGGCCAGGACCGCCGATTTCTGGAACAGGTCACCCGCGACCTGTTGCCCTACCTGTCGGCTATCCGTTCCTGAATCTATCACCGGTCCGGAGTGTCGTCCCTTGGTGATGGGGGGCGCACGACAGAACCAGTCCCGACCATGCTCTTCCCGCGGCGGGTGTTAGATCGCATCTACCTCGCCGATGTCCACTTCGCGCTCAACGGCCTGTCCGGCTGCCTGCATTTGATCGCAGTCTACACAAGCCGCCGACGGTTGCGGCGGGGCCAGCGACAGGATCGCCGCCAGCACCAGCAGCCCCATCGCCATCGCCGCCAGGATGACGACCATGGTGACCTGCGGCCCGACCGGCTCGAATAGCTGGCCGATCAGCCAGGGCAGAACCATTCCGCCCGCGCTTCCGCCGGCAAACACCAGGCCGGCCACAGCGGCAGTCAGCGTCATACGGCGTTGCATCACGCAGATCGAAATTGGATACAGTGATGCCATGAACAGGCCGACGCCGAACGTGCCTCCCCATAAGACAATTGGAGCTCGGGACCACACGAGTAAAACTGCCAAACTGGCTAACACCCCGATCATGTCGCCCAACAGAATGTGACTCGGCCGAGCCCGGGCCGCCAGTGGGATATTGATCAAGCGCCCAACGGTCACAGCCGCCCAAAAGGCCGAGGTCAAGTAGGCGGCCATGGCTTCGGTGGCCACATGCAGGGTGACAGCATAGGTGAAGAGCCAGCCGGCGAAAGAGACCGTCGCCCCCACGTGCAAGAAGAAGAACAGCGTCATCAACCCGATCAGCCAGTGATTCTCGCCGGCCGGCCGGCCGGCGGCCGGCACGTTCCGGCGCGGCGGAGATTCGAGCCGCAGTATCCACAATGCCACCGGCAAGGTCAATAGGGCCAATATCCAATACGACCAGCTGATTCCGCCGTTTAATAGCAGCACCTGGGCAACGATCACCGGTGCCAAAAAGGAGCCGATGCCAAAAATGAAATGTAGCCCATTCATCAGCGGCCCTACGTCATCGCCATGAATCCAGACCAAGAGCGTGTTGCCGCCCACATTCAGTGTGCCCTCTCCCAGTCCCAACAGCAACAGTGCCACCGCCAACAGCCACAGCAGCGGCACCAGTGGGGTCAGCACCAACATAGCTGCCATCAGCAGCAAGGCGCCGGCCAGAATAGGATGTCCCGGCCGGCGGTCGTAGATCGGTCCGGCAAACAATGAACCCAGCAGATAACCCAACAGCCGGGCGGTAAACAGAAAACTGATCTGGCTGATATCGCTGTGAGTCTGTTGCGCCAGGCCAGGCAGCGTCGGCCCCAGGGAGGCGCCCGTCATACCCAACACGACGAAGGCCAAGTAGTAACTAATGGTTACCCAGGGTACCTTCCTGGCACGGGGCGAGTTCGGAGCAGAGGGTAACTCTTGCGTCGAAGTCGTCACTTTAATGGAACCTCCCTTTGAACGCTGAATGCGAGACCACAGGCTTTCCTGCATTATACCTGGACATTTCACGCCGGAGAAACGCTGTATGTCCCAAAAATACAGTATTGACCCCATACCACCGCCCACTTGATTATGTTATAATAATAGCATGTTGTTCCCGATCATAACTGTGTTGCATAATACTCACAGCGACGCAACGGGACGAGGCGAGGTTACGACATTCGTGACCGTTTGTGACTGGTGAAAAGGAGTGTACTGTGCGACGGACATCGTTGGGATTGGGTGCTCTGTTGGGTGGGATTACCAGCCTGGCACTATTAGCCATTTCGTTCTTGGGCGAACAGATAGCCAACTTGCCCTTTATCCCCTTTGACTTATTTGATTTCCTCGTGCAAAACCTCCCCGGGAATATCATTACAGCCGGTATCGATGCAATGGTCGGCTTGATCACGACGCTTGGGATAGGGCCCATAAGCGCGGTGGCCAAAAGTCTGGAACAATTGCAGGGACTCCTGCTGGTTGTCGGCGGTGGCGTCGTTTTTGGCCTGGTGATCGCCCTGCTTCTGCGCCGCGTGAACTGGCCGGCCCACCTGGTGGGTGCCGCTCTGGGCTGTGTCGGGTTCCTGGTAATGACCGGCATTGAGTTGAAACAACAGACGAACATTGCCGGCGATCCCGTCGGCTCCCTGCTCTGGTTAGCTATCTTATTTTTGGGGTGGGGCGCTCTGTTGGGTGCTATGCTGGCTGCACCGGCATTAGAGGCCCAGGCAGAAGCCACCCCAAAAGAAGGGGCGATGTCCCGGCGCAACGTGCTCAGGCTGGTCGGCGGTGCACTGGGCATTACCCTGGTGGCCGGTGTTGCGGGCTGGTTGATTCAGTTGCAGAAACGGTCATCTACTCCGGCACCCACCCTGGCTGAGGTGAAACAGCCGACTGCTGCCGCAGGCGGAGGCACACCGACCGCCGTTGGCGCGCAGGCGACAACCGGCGCAGCGACGGAAGCCGCTACTGCCGAACCCATTCCAACCGCCGAGGCGACTGCCACGGCCGAGGTGACGGTGCGCGACCAGGTTCCGCCGGCGCCGGGCACGCGGCCTGAGGTCACCTCCAATGAGAATTTCTACCGTATTGACATCAATACCCGCGTGCCGACCGTCGACGCTAACACCTGGCAACTGGAAGTTTCCGGTATGTTCGACAAGCCGCGCAACCTCACGCTGGCCGACATCCAGGCCTATCCATCCAAAACGCAACCCATCACCTTGAGCTGCATCTCCAATCCCGTCGGCGGCGATCTGATCAGCACCAGCTTCTGGATGGGCGTGCCATTGAAAGTCGTGATGGAAGACCTGGGACTGCAATCAAGTGCCAAGGCATTGAATCTCAAGGGGGTCGACGGCTTCTACGAAAGCGTGGTCCAGGAGGACATGCAGGACGATCGCACTCTTCTGGTGTACGCGATGAACGAAAAACCGTTGCCAGCCGCCCACGGTTTCCCGTTGCGCATTTACATTCCCAACCGCTATGGCATGAAGCAACCCAAATGGATCGTCTCCATGGAGGCTGTGGCTGAGCGCGGGAAAGGGTACTGGGTCGATAGGGGTTGGGACTTGGAGGCCCGACCGAAGATCGTGTCCGTCATCGACACTATCGCCAAAGACAGCATACAGAACGATCAAGTGCCCATCGGAGGCATCGCCTGGGCCGGTGACCGCGGCATCCAGAAGGTGGAACTCCAGGTCGACGGCGGCCAATGGCAGGAAGCCAAACTGCGCACGCCTGTGCTTGGTCCCCTCACCTGGGTGCAGTGGCGTTACGACTGGCCAGTCGAATCCGGCGACCATTCCTTCACCGTACGCGCCACCGACGGGGCGGGAACGCTACAGACAAAGGACGTCAATCCGCCCCATCCGAGCGGCGCCACGGGATACGACGCCAAATCCGAAACTTTCTGAGCCATTCCGGTGGCTGAGACGATAAACCGGATCAGACCTCAGGATGGGCGCCGTTGGCAACTGGGGCAATAGTAAGCGCTGCGCCCCGAAACCTGGACGCGGTCAACCTTTCCGCCGCAGTCGGGGCAATCGGCGTCCATCTCACGATGCGGGATAAGATAGTCGTCAGGGAAACGATTGGGATTCGCCTGCCGGTCGATGGCCATTTCCAGCACCCGGTGCATCGTCTGGTAGACTTCTTTTAGGGTGTCGCTATCCAGGGCTGAGATCTGGGTCCGGGGATGCAGCCGCATCTGAAACATGATTTCGTCGGAGTAGACATTACCCACGCCGGCCATAATGTGCTGATTCATCAACGCCGGCTTCAACATGCCACGCCTTCCAGCGAATGCCTCCTCAAAGGCGGCCCAATCAAAGTCTGCATCCAGCGCATCCGGCCCCAATTGCTGTTCTTTCAAGAACTCGTCCACATCCTCCACCAAACTCACCTCGCCCAACTTGCGTGGTGAGACATAAGCCAGGTGGTATCCATCGGAGAAATTGATTCGCAGTTGATCATACTCTGGATCGGTGTCCGGATTCTTGAAGTATTTGAGACGACCGGTCATCCCAAAGTGCATCAACAACCATCTACCTGAATTGATCTGCACGAACAGGTATTTGCCGTGACGTCTTGTCCGTTCCAATGTATATCCTGCAAGAGCCTGCTCGAGATCATCAAAAGACACCGGCCCGACAACCTGCTTGTCCTTCACCTCCAGGCCGCTGATTTTCTGATGCAACGCGGTAGAATCAATGTATCGTTTGAATGTCTCGACATCCGGCAATTCTGGCATATAGAACCTCCGTTTAATACGGTCCGATTGATGCTAGTGAAGGTTACGTAACCCAAGTGCTGGTCCACACGAGTACTTTATCGCACTTCGTTTTATTTTTCCATATGTCCCGATACACGGCGGAGATACACCTTGGGTCACAAAAAGGTGCCACGAGCGCTACCGAACGAGACCGCCCGCAAAGGCTATGGGCAAATATATACTCGTTCATACCTATTTCCTGTATCTGGATATATGGTCTAGCGTCAGCGGCTATGATATGCTGAAATTGTGGGTTCTTGCAGGACGAGCCTGATTTGTGACAGTTACGGAACCCACTCGACGGATCGACCAATAAGTGTGAGATGGCTCGCACGACATTACAACAGAAGGAGACAGATAATGGCAAATGTAGCAATCAATGGTTTGGGAAGAATCGGCAGGGCTACGTTGAAGATTGTTTTGGACGCACCGGAACTGCAACTGGTAGCCGTCAACGATATTGTGCCAACCGACAATCTGGCCTACCTGCTCAAGTATGATACGGTCTATGGTCGCTACGACAAGGCTGTCACCGTCGAGGGAGACAAGCTCGTCATCGATGGGAAGTCTTATCCTGTCCTGCACGAACGCGACCCGGAGAGGCTTCCCTGGGCCGAGATGGATGTTGCCATCGTCTTCGAGTCCACGGGCGTCTTTACCAGGCGAGAGGATCTACAGAAGCATCTGAATGCCGGCGCGAAGTACGTATTGCTGTCGGCGCCCACCAAGAGCGAGGACGTCCCCACCGTGGTTCACGGCGTCAACAGTCCGGATGACAACCCGAGAATGATATCATGCGCCAGTTGCACAACCAACTGCATCACGCCAGTGGTGGAGGTGATGGACCGCCGTATCGGCGTTGCCAAGGCTGCGATGACGACAATCCACGCCTATACTGCATCTCAGGGCATCGTCGACGGCCCCAGCAAGAAGTATCGCCGCGGGCGGGCGGGCGCCGCCAATTTTGTACCCACTTCAACCGGGGCAGCCATCGCTACCACGAAGGCGCTGCCCCAGATGGCTGGCAAGTTCGATGGGGCGGCCGTGCGCGGTCCGGTGCCTGTGGGATCGATTGCCGACATCGTCTTTGTGACCAGTCGCGACACTAGTGTCAAGGAGATCCAACAGATATTTCGCGAAGAGGCTCACAGCCAACGCTACCGGGGCATTTTGGGAGTCACTGATGACCCATTGGTTTCGTCCGATATCATCGGCGATACGCGTGCTTCCATCGTCGACCTGGAGATGGTCCAGGTTATCGATGGGAACCTGGTCAAGGTGATGAGCTGGTACGACAACGAGTGGGGCTACACCAGCCAGATGGTGCGCGAAGCACTGTCGATTGTACACTCCGACGAACAGTTGTCGTAGGTTTCCCCCCGTCTATCAAATAAGAGCCAGTAAGGTGCTGCCGACCTGATTAATCTGCAGTGCCTGTTTCCGGCCGGACGATGTGTCCAAACTCACGGATGAAGCGAAAAGGAGGCAACTATGCCACAAACGCCACACGTCGAAAAGCATTTCACTCAATCGGACACCGTCCGCGATATTGTAATCGGCATGTCGGACGGCCTGACCGTTCCCTTTGCCCTGGCTGCCGGCCTATCCGGGGCTGCCGCAGGCGCGACCGTCATCGTCACGGCCGGCCTGGCGGAAATCGCCGCCGGGTCGATCTCGATGGGCCTGGGCGGTTATCTGGCCGCACGGAGTGACGCCGAGCACTACTATGCCGAACAGAAACGCGAGGAAGAAGAAGTCGAACAGGTGCCGGACGCGGAAAGGCAGGAAGTCGCCGACATACTCAATTCATTCGGCGTCAGCGAAGAACAGACAGCGCCGATCGTCGATGCAATCGCACACCAACACGACCGCTGGATCGACTTCATGATGCGCTTCGAGCTTGGTCTTGATAAACCGGATCCCAAACGCGCTTTGACCAGTGCACTTACCATTGCCGGTTCGTACGTCGTGGCCGGGTTCATTCCTCTGAGCCCCTACATCGTTCTTCCCAACCCCAAAACCGGCCTTTTTGTATCAGTCGCCGTCACCGGGTTGGCTCTGGCAGTCTTCGGCTATATCAAAGGCCGCTTTACAGGCGTGCCGGCGGTCCGGTCGGCTCTTCAGACCCTGGTTATCGGTGGTCTGGCGGCCGGGGCAGCATTTCTCATTGCGCAGGCGATATGACAATCTGTCTACAATGGTCACCTCAACTGCGGCAGGCTGAGCTCAGCGTTTTGGGGATGCGCGTCGTCTTTGGGTGAACTAGCCAGTGAGTGAGCAGCCGGTTTGTCTTTTTTTCGATGCCCGTCGACGGAACTGATCGGCAGGCGTGGACAGAAACCAGGTCATCCCATACGTCCGTTGCCACTTGAAACCGGCAGATTCTTCAGCAATACTTGGGAACCGAGCCGCACCTCGGTTCTTTTGTCGCCCAGGAGCAACTAGGGACAGACTCGCGTCATAGAGATGTATCCCAAATCCTTTGTAGGAGAAATTGGGCCGAGCCTTGGCTCGGCCGCGAAGAGAGTTCACGACAGACCGTTCACATCATGTTTCAGGAAGCACATACAATCAGGGAGTGTTTTGCATTTTTTGTGGGTGTAAGACTCCCCAGCCAAAAAATATAAAACAGAGAAAATCCGGCCGCCGACTCACGTGTCTACCTACCAAGAAGATGAGACAGGCTCGCACCGCAGCTCATAATTGACAGCCAGACCGCTTAGGAGTATGCTGAAAGAATCCGAATATGCAGGTAGAGAGAATATGACACGTCTACAGGACAACTTAAGGAATATCGCTATCATCGCCCACGTCGACCACGGCAAGACGACGTTGGTGGATGCGATGTTAAAACAAAGTCACGTCTTCCGCGACAACCAGCAGGTCGCTGAGCGGGTGCTGGACAGCAGCGACCTGGAGCGTGAACGGGGCATTACCATTCTGGCCAAGAACGTCGCCATCAGCTATGGGGACGTCAAGATAAATTTGGTTGATACTCCCGGTCACGCCGATTTCGGGGGCGAGGTTGAGCGGGTCTTGAACATGGTTGACGGAGTGCTACTGTTAGTCGACGCCGTTGACGGCCCGATGCCACAGACACGCTTTGTGCTGCGCAAGGCATTGGAAATGGGACACAAAGCCATCGTGGTCGTAAACAAGATTGACCGCGCCAACGCCCGCCTGGACTACGTCGTCAACGCCACCTTCGACCTGTTCATAGATCTGGGCGCCAGCGATTCCCAGGCCGATTTCCCCATCGTCTACACCGACGCCATCCGTGGCTTGGCGTCGTTATCGCCTGACACTATGGGCAAGGATTTGCAGCCCCTGTTCGAGACGATTCTGGCGCACGTGCCGGCCCCGCAAGTGGCGCCGGAGCAACCAGCGCAGTTACTGGTCACAAACCTGGCTTACGACGACTACAAGGGCCGTATTGCTATTGGCCGGCTCTCTGCCGGCAGCCTGTCGTCCGGCCAACCGGTGGCCCGCATCGCGGCCGACGGCCAGGTTTTTCCGGGCAAGATCGCTCAGGTATTCGTCCATCAGGGCCTGGAACGGATGGAGGTGGATCGGGCCGAGGCGGGCGAAATTGTCGCCGTCACCGGCCTGGCCGAGATTTTCATTGGTGAAACCATCGCCGATGCCGATGAGCCGATTGCGCTGCCGCCGATACGCGTTGAGGCGCCTACCGTCCAGATGTCCTTTGGCGTCAACACCAGCCCCTTTGCGGGCCGGGAAGGAACGTGGTGCACCTCTCGCAAGCTGCGCGAGCGCCTGTACAAAGAATTGGAGCACAATGTCAGCCTGCGCGTGCAGGATACCGACAGCTCCGACACATTTCTGGTCTCCGGCCG
>CAZHBM010000020.1:0-20281 GCA_964529945.1 uncultured Anaerolineales bacterium
GCGGTGGTCGCACAGCCGATGGACACGCCCGACGGTCCCGTCGAATACTGGCGTCACTTCCGCGCCCTGGCCACTTCCTACTCAGCCGCTACGTCCGGCAAATCCAAAGATCATCCCCGCTACGGCATTACGCGCAGCGGGTTGCCGGCCGGCTACGGCGTCATCGCTGTCGATCCCAAGGTCATTCCACTCGGCAGCCAGGTTTACGTCCCCGGCTACGGCGTCGCCATTGCCGGCGATACCGGCGGATCGGTGCTCGGCCGGCACGTCGATCTGGGATTCGATGAGGACGATCCGCCTCACTGGTATCGTTGGGTAGACGTCTACATGCTCACGCCCGTCCCATCGCCCGATCAGATTCGCTACGTTTTGCCCAACTGGCCTCAGGAAGGTTAATTATGCCCGCCTCTGTGCCCAACGGCGACGATTCTTTCTTGACCGTACCGGCGCTGCTGCGCAAATACCAGATCCGGCCGCGCAAAGACCTGGGCCAGCATTTCCTGTCCGACCTCAATATCCTGCACAGGATTGCCGACGCGGCCGAATTGACGGACCAGAGCGCCGTTCTGGAGATCGGCCCCGGGTTGGGCAGCCTGACACAGGTTCTGCTGGCGCGCGCCGGCCACGTGGTGGTCGTCGAACTGGATCCGGCTATGGCCAACATCCTGCAGCAGGAACTGGGACACAACGTCCACCTGACCATCGTCACCGGCGACATCCTGACCCTCGACCCGGCTCGCCTGATGGCCGACAACGTGCCGAGTGCGGGCAACGACTTGCCGGCCGATTACGTCGTGGTGGCCAACCTGCCCTACTACATCACCTCGGCCGTCATCCGCCACCTGCTCGAGTCCGAGCGACCACCGGCCCGCCTGGTATTGACCGTACAGCGCGAAGTGGCCGAACGGATTGTGGCCCAGCCAGGCGACATGAGTCTGCTGGCCGTTAGCGTGCAGTTCTTCGGCCAGGCTCGCATTGTGGCCCATATCCCGGCCGGTGCCTTCATGCCGCCGCCGAAGGTGGACTCGGCCCTGGTGCACATCGACACCTATCGTCATAATCCGTATCCGGTCGTCGACCGTCGACTCTTCTTTCGCGTCGCCAAGGCCGGCTTCGGCCAGAAACGCAAGCAGTTGCGCAACGCCCTTTCAGGCGGGTTGGCCCTGCCCACGGCCCGGGTTGTGCAAGCGCTGCAGAAAGCCGGCATAGACCCGCAACGCCGGGCGCAGACCCTGTCGCTCGACGAATGGGCCGCCCTGAGCGCCCAATTCCAAGGTCTCTCACCCGCCTGAGACACGCGAGTCCGCGGCCGGTCTTTTCCCTTCACACTGCCTGATTCTAAGCGCTGCTTAAACATTATGTAAGTGGTCTCTCACCGATCTACTTCGCCGCCAAGCCTTGGCTGAGTCCAGTTTCCCGCGCAAGAGACTTGGGGCAACTCGTGTCCTTTTGACAATTAGAACGAATGTGCGTATGATTCGATTATGCACGTTGCCATCAGACCTGACGCTCAGCAACGAATAGAACTCCTGGGCCAGATGGCCGGATTCGACCTTGACGGCGAGCCGACGCCCTCCACCAGCCTGACCAAAAGCAAAGCGGATTTTCTGGCTCAGTCCATCTACCAGGTGAAACGGCCGGATGGCCCAATGACGGTGATGCGTACGATGCAGACCAGCGTCTGCGAGCGCAATTGCCGCTATTGCTGTTTCCGTGCCGACCGCGACAGCACTCGGCGTGTCAGCCTGTCGCCCGACGAGCTGGCCGGCACATTCGACAAGATGGTCCGCGCCCAGGTAGTGCGCGGACTGTTTCTCAGTAGCGGGGTGGTGGGCGGCAGCGTACGCACAATGGATCCGATGTTGGCCACTGCCGAGCTGGTGCGCAAAAAGTACGCCTATCGCGGCTACCTGCACCTGAAACTGATGCCCGGAGCCGAACAGGCCCAGATCGAGCAGGCAATGCGCCTGGCCGACCGCGTGTCCATCAATCTGGAAGCGGTCGATGACCTGCGGCTGGCCTACCTGGCGCCGCAAAAGAGTCTCCACGGTGAACTGTTGTCCGTCATCAGCCAGGTCCGGCAAATCGGCGCCAACCAGGAGCCATGGGTCAAACGTCCCAGCCTGGTGACTCAGTTTGTGGTTGGCCCGGCCGGGGAGAGTGACCGCGATCTGTTGCACCTGGCCGCCGGTCTTTACCACCGGGCCGGGTTGGCCCGCGCCTACTATTCCGGCTTCAACCCCGTTGCCGGTACCCCCCTGGCCGATCAACCGTCCACCGACCCGATGCGACAACACCGACTTTATCAGGCCGATTGGTTACTGCGCTTCTACGGATTCGCTGCCATCGAACTACCATTCGACGATCGGGGCAACCTGCCCAGTTATACAGACCCCAAGCTTGCCTGGGCACGCATACACCTGGTGGATTCACCGGTGGAGGTCAATCGCGCCGGCCGATCCCAATTGTTACGCGTGCCCGGAATCGGCCCACGCAGCGCGGATGCCATTCTACGCGCCCGGCGCCAAGGCCGGTTGCGCGACCTGGCAGCTTTGCGTACACTGGGGGTAGTTACCGGGCGGGCGGCACCCTTCGTGCTTCTGGACGGCCACCGGCCGGCCCAGCAATTGAGATTGTGGCCCAACATGCCCTAATCGAGCCGAAAAGAGCAGGTGTTTTATCTTGGACGACCAGGCTACCGTCTACCAGACTCCCGAACAAAGAGAGCTGACTCTCAAGCGCGAGGCGCTGACCTACCTGGAAAGCGAACTCGCCCAGCAGGAATTGGAGCTGGCGACCCTGGTAGCGGAGCTGCAGTCCTTCGAACAGCACTACCTGCAAACCGTGGGCGCCCGGATGGCCGAACTTGATGAGATTGAGGCTGAGATTGCCGAACTCGAAGCCGGCCGGTCGCCCAATGATCCCGACGCCTGGCGGCAGGCGGAAGAGGCTCGCGCCAGGGCAGAGGAGTCGGCCCGCGCCACCAGCCACGCCTCCGCCGAGCTGGACCAATTCCGGCCAACCGCCGAGCTCAAACTGCTATTCCGCGACGTGGCCAAGAACATCCACCCCGATCTGGCCGCCGACAACGCCGAGCTACCACGTCGCACCAACCTGATGGTGCAGGCCAACGCTGCTTACCGCCGTGGCGACGCTACCGCTTTGCGCCGCATTCTTGACGATTGGCACACCGCCCCTGAAGCCATTCGCGGCGCCGGTATTGCCGTCGATCTGGTACGCACTATTCGCCAGATCGCCCAGGCCGAAAAGCGCCTGGAAGACATTGCCTCCGAGGTAACCGCTGTGGAGCTTTCCGATCTCAACCAATTGCGCGTTGAGGTTGAGGACTCTCAGGCTGGCGGCTACGATCCGCTTGAGGAAATGGTTTGGGAGATGGAGAGCCGCATCGCACGGGCAGCCAGACAACGGGATAAATTGCGTCGCAAACAGGAGGCCCACCGGTGAGCCAATCATCGCTGGAGAAAAGCCACCTGGTGCCGGTAACCGGCCAACAACTGACCGTGCGTTCGTCGGCTGTCGCCCGCCGGGGCCTACAACTGCTCCAGGAACTGCCGCCACCCGGCCAACAAGGTCGATCGCGCCTGATCAGCCCGGCCAGCGCCCGCCATCTGACTCAACTGGCCTGTTGGGGACAGGGCCGCGTGACCGACCTTGCCTTCTGTCCCGGCGGTGATTACCTGGCCATAGGGACTTCGATCGGCGTCTATTTCTACCGTACCGCCGGCCTGCAAATCCTGCAATTCCTGGAAACCGACACCCAGGTGAACGGTGTGGCCATCACTTCCGGCGGTGACCTGCTGGCCGCGGCGTGCGCCGACGGGACCATCTGGTTGGCCCGGTTGCAGCGCGAAAACGGACAACTCCATCTGGCAACTCTGCCAGGTGTCATCAACGGCCACCAGCGCTCGGCAAACTGCATCCATTTCTCCCAGGACGGTCGCCTGCTCATCACCGCTGCCGCCGATAGCACGGTCCATTTCTGGTCCACCCAGGCACTTATGGAGGGAAATCTGCAGACTGTCGAACCGCTACTGATGGTGCACGAACCGGCCGGCCGTCTGACAAGCACTGCACTGTCCAGTGAAGATCAACTGCTGGCCGTCGGTTTCCGACCGCCGGCTGGCACCGGGGGCAGCGGCGTCCACGTGTGGTTGCTACCGCCCGATTTGCTTGATCACGTCTCCGGCCAGGCCGAATACCTGAAGGATGAGCCGATCACCCTCACGGGCCAGGCCGGCCAGGTGGTAACAGCCGTTTTTGCCCCCGGACAGGGATTACTGGCAACGGGCAGCAGCGACGGTACCGTATATCTGTGGCAGGAATGGGACAATAGCGCCGGTCGCGTCTCGTTCACGTTAGTGGACGGTCTGCGCGGCCGGCGCGGCGGTGTGCTGTCGTTGGCCTTTTCGCCCGACGGTCAGGTGCTGGCATCCGGTACCAACCAGGGCTATGTACAGCTTTGGACGGTCAATGACGGGGCACTCTTCTCCACCTTTCGCGCTCACGCTGGCCCGGTCAAGATCCTGGCCTTTTCGCCAGGCAACCAGATACTGTTTTCCAGCGGCGAGGACGAGACGGTGCGTGCCTGGTTGGTGGCCGAGCCCAACGTCGCCGCGGAGCAGAGCAGCCGCACGCAATTGGACGAACTCGAGTTCACACCCCCATTGGGCAGTCTGGCCTGCTCCCCTGATGGTCGCCAGGCTGTGGCCGGCGCAGCCGACGGCAGTTTGCACCTTTGGTACGCCACCGACCCGCTCGAGGATGCCTATTTGGAGCCGGGTGGCGTGTATACTACCAACCTGCCGGCACACCAGGATTGGGTCAGCACGGTGGCATTCGCGCCCGATGGTCGGCTGCTGGCCACCGGTAGCACCGACGGGCTGGCCCAGTTGTGGCAGGCCGCCTTCCAACCTCAAGAGGACAGTTGGTCGTTGACGCCGCTCTACGCCCTGTCTGGCCATGGTGCGGGCGTGCGCAGCGTCACCTTTGCTCCCGACGGCGACACTCTGGCCGTTGCCACCCAATCGGGCAGTGTCTGGCTTTGGCCGGTCGATTCTGCCACTCAGTCCAGGCGAAAGGACCAACCAATTGAAGCAGGCCTGCTGCTGGCCGAATCAAAGGCGTGGCTGGATCTGGCCATTGCCCCCGGCTGGCAGGCGATGGCCGCCGCTTGCTACGACAACAGCGTCCAACTGTGGTCGCTCTTGCCCGACACCGACCGGCGCTATGCCAGTGGCGAACAGCCGCGAACGTTGGCCGGACACACCGCCGCTGTCACCAGCGTGGCCTTCGCACCCGACGGCCGGACATTAATTTCCGGCGCCTACGATGCCACGGCCCGCCTGTGGCGTCTGCCAACCCATCCGGCCGGTGAGGCCGATGATACTGCCATCGACTCGTCGGTGTTGCGCGGCCATAGCGCCAATGTCACCGCAGTCGCCTTTTCCGTGGACGGCCGATTGGCGGCCACCGGATCCAGTGATGCCAGCGTCCGCCTGTGGCGGGTCAGCAACGGCGCCCTGCTACGTACCCTTAAAGGTCATACCGCCGCCGTGACCGGTCTGGCCTTTTCACCGTCCGGGGTCCTGCTATTGTCCGTTTCGGCCGATGGCACGCTGCGTTTGTGGGGTGTGGCGCCGCCCGAAGAAGATCTGCAACCAGAAGTGTTAACCCAGGAGGATGAATAGCCCGTGCCTGATTCCCTGCCCATCCCGGCCCGCCTACCACTCGACCAGGTGATCGAAGGCGATTGTGTCCATATACTGAGCCAACTACCGGCGAGTAGCGTCGATCTCGTTTTCGCCGACCCGCCCTACAACCTGCAACTGCAGCAGGACCTGTGGCGGCCCAACCAGACTCGGGTCGATGGGGTGAACGACGACTGGGATCGCTTCGAGGATTTCACGGCTTACGACCGCTTCACGCAGGCCTGGTTGGAAGCCTGCCGTCGGGTGCTGAAAGATAACGGCACCATCTGGGTCATCGGCACCTATCACAATATCTTTCGCGTCGGCCGGTTGATGCAGGACCTGGGCTACTGGATTCTGAACGACGTCATCTGGCAGAAGACCAACCCAATGCCCAATTTCCGCGGCGTGCGGTTTACCAACGCTCACGAAACCCTCATCTGGGCCCAGAAGCGGCGCGGAGGCAGCTACACTTTCAACTACCGGGCGATGAAACGATTGAACGGCGACAAACAGATGCGCAGCGATTGGTTATTGCCGTTGTGTACCGGCGCCGAGCGCGTCAAGGAAAATGGGGTCAAGGCTCACGCCACCCAAAAGCCGGAAGCGCTGCTCTTTCGCGTTCTGCTGGCGAGCTCCAACCCAGGCGACGTGGTTCTCGATCCGTTCTTTGGCAGTGGAACCACCGGCGCGGTGGCTCGCAAACTGCACCGCCGCTGGATCGGTATCGAGCGTGACTCGGACTACGTCCGTTTGGCCCGGCGGCGCATTGCTGCCATTGAACCGCCTGCCTTTGAGGAGGAAATATTTGTCCCGCCAGAACGCAAGCGACAGCGGCGGGTGCCTTTTGGCACCCTGATAGAACGTGGTATGCTCCTTCCGGGGCAGATACTGTACCTGGGACGCGACGGCAAAGTCCAGGCTCGCATCCTGGCCGACGGGTCGCTCAAGTGGCAGGACTTCACCGGCTCGATTCACCAGGTAGCCTCGCACATCCACCAGGCGCCGTGCAACGGCTGGGACCAGTGGTACTTCGCCGACCCTGAAAACGGTTCCCGCCGGTCAATCAATGAATTGCGCCAGCAGATCCGCCACCAATGGACGCAATCACCGGCCGGAGAAGAATCATGAGATCGACGATTGAAAACCTGGTAGCTCATGGTCCCAGCCAGACCACGGCCTTCCTACCAGACCCCGATGCAGATAGCCTGGCCGAGCTTCTGGTTGCCTTCGCCAATGCCGATGGGGGGATCATCCTGGTCGGAATGGACCACCAGGGGCAGGTCCTGGGGACCGTCCTACCTGAGGATGTGGAAGCCTTGTTAGCCAGGGCGTTGGGTCAGTGCCGGCCGCCGGTGGCTACCCAATGGCAGCAGACCGAGTTTCGACACGGCACGGTGGTTGATATTACCGTCGCCCGCAGCCCGGAGTTGCACAGCCTGGCCGATGGCCGGGTGTTGGTCCGCCAGGGAGCCGAAAATCGCCCCCTGGGTGGGGAGGCCATCCGCCAACTGGCAGCCACCAAGTCGAGCGCCGATTTCGAAACCGAACCGGTTGCCGGCGCCAGCCGGGCTGACCTGGATGACGGCATCATCGACGAGTATATGGCCAAACGCTCCGAACGTGGCCGTCGCCCCATCAGTGACACTATTGACGAGTACCTCAAAAAGCTTGGTGCGCTGACCTCCGACGGCACGCCGACCACCTCCGGCATCCTGCTCTTCGGCAAACGCCCCCAGGAGTTCCTACCGCAGAGTGGCGTCGTTTTCGTCCGTTTTGTGGGCAACCAACCACGCGGAAAGGACGGCCAGGCCGGCTATGGCCGCCGCGCCGAACTGGAAGGCCCCCTGGCCCGGCTGGTGGAGGCCGCCTGGAACATCGCCTGGGAAGAGATGCGCGTCGGCGCGGTGGTCGTCGGTCTGAAACGTGAAGAGCAGCCTGAATATCCCAGCTTCGCCGTCCGCGAGGCGCTGGTCAACGCCATCGGCCACCGCGACTACCGGCTGTCGGGCCGCCGGGTCGAGATCAGGATGTTCGAGGACCGGCTCGAAGTCATCAGCCCGGGCGGCCTGCCGGGGTACATCACCGTCGACAACATCGTCGAGGAACACTTCTCGCGTAACCCTCGTCTCGTGGCCGGCCTGTTTCAGTGGGGCTACATCGAGGAGTTGGGCCTGGGCATCGACCGCATGATCGAGGAAATGCTGCAACAAGGTCATCCCGCCCCCGAGTTCAAGGCAACACCCTATTCCTTCACCGTCACCTTGCGCAACCGGCGCGAGCGGCGACCGGCCGCTGCCTGGCAACAGAACATGAACGAACGTCAAATGCACGCTATGGCTCACGTGCGAGAGTTTGGCCGCATCACCAACCGCGACTATCGCGAGCTATGTCCCGACGTCTCCCCCGAAACGTTGCGTCTCGACCTGGCCGACCTGGTGGACAAGGAATTGCTGCTCAAGATCGGTGACAAGCGCGGCACCTACTACATCGCCAAATGAGACGAGCACCGCGAGAGATTCCCGAACTTATGATCACATATCCCAAGTTATCCCAAATTATCCCAAGTTATCCCAAATCTTGCGGAGATAAAATTCGGATTCGTGAGATTTAGCTTCACATAGGCACGTTTTCGCGCCCGCAAGCAGGACCAATCTGTTGGGCGCGATTTAGACGCCCGTCCCTTAGGGACGGCCAACAATCGAGGGTTTGTTTGTCTCATGAGGTATTTCAGACAACATCGAATCGGGCTGATTGGGGCTGTTTTGGTCACCATCACCGGCTGCGCGTTGGGCCAGTCGGTCGGCGGTCCGGCTGCCAGCGCCACGCCGGTGCCGACCCGCACGCCCATTTCCACCTTCACGGCCACGGCCACCAACACGCCGCAACCAACCGCTACAGTCACCGCTTTGCCGACGGACACCGTATCCCCACCCACAGTTACGCCACCGCCCACCGACTCGCCGGTGGCAGAGACCGCGCCGACGACGACGCCCACCCTGCCACCGCCGCCGCCGACATCGACGCCGGTACCGACCGACACGCCCGTTCCGACAGTGACCCCCACGCCCGAACCGGTCATCGCCTATGTGCTGGCCGGCACCAACCGCGAGTTCAACTGCGACTACACCGCTATCTACGGTACCGTCCAGGATGCCAACGGTAAGGGCATTCCCGGCGTGACTGTCCGTGCGCTGGGCATTCACGAGACGACCGGCCTCGATTTTTCCACCCAGACCGACGAGCAGGGCCGTTACGAGATATTCCGCATCCCGTTACCCGAACTGCAAGCCGGTCAATGGGCGGTCATGATTATGCTTGACGGGCAGGAAGTATCGGAGCGTTTTCACTGGGCCTCAACGCCGGTCTGCGAGAGCGACGACCTGGGTCACAGCCAGGTCCTGAAGGTGGACTGGAAACGTGTCGAATAGGCAGGATAGGGAGTACGGCGGTGGTCTCCACAGAGGTGTCCTCCGTGGGGGAGATGGCAGGTCGGCGGCGGGTCCGCGACCCGCCGCGACCTTCAATCGTGGAAGCCATCTTAAAGCCGGGACATACGCACATTTCGCAAGCAGAGCCTGCCTGAGCCGCTCTGACACAGACTGTCTCTGATGCTGCTTCAGCGGCGATCAGGCGACGACGCGGTATTGGCTGGTGATCTCGACGTTGTCCTTGAGCATCGCCCACACAGGACAATAGGTCTGTTCCGATAGTTGGATGGCTTTGCCAAGGTCAGCCTCCAATGCGTCGCCCGAATCGAGCGTGAACTCGAGAACGATTGATTCGAAACCGGTCGGATGGGCATCGCGTCGCACTCCCCTGGCGGTCACCTGCAACCCGCACACTGTTTTGCCCATACGCCGCAGCAGACTGGCCACCGTGGAGCCGCTGCAGGCGCTCAGGCTGACCAGCACCAACTCCAATGGCGTGTAGCCGTCCCCGTCGCCCAGGGGTGGCACGTAATCGATTTGGATTGCGGGATTTGATCCGGCCTGGCCGGAAAACTGAACTTTGTCGTTGATTAGCTTCACGCTGGCCTGTAATTGTTCGCCCATACTGATAGGTTCTCCGTGAGAATCGCGAAATTGGTTTTGGATCCAGGGTAGCGCACCCGCCTCGTCCGAGGTGGCGATCGCCTTAATGTTCGCATACCGAGCGAGATTATACCATGCGCCTCACCGGCGGTTAAACCGGATCATTCTTTCCGTGTCTTTTTCAGTTTTTTTGCGGCAGCAGTTGGACCGAGCCAAAGATTGGCCGCCATGCAGGCTCGTGAGCGGGCGTTCATACATTATTCTGAGGGACACATAGAATCGCGTGGCCATTTACCAAGAATATGGGTCACGCCCATTCTTTCCACAAAGCAACACACCTATGGTACAATGGGCCTCCCGGTTCAACGGGCAGGCACATCGCCCGAGCCGGGATATATTTTTTTACCGGTGATCCACATAATTGATGACAACTGAGAATCGTTCCGTCTCTCTGCAACAGGTAATTCGCATATGGTGGCCCCTGGCAGCCAGCTGGATGCTCATGGGCGCCGAACTGCCGGCGTTGAGTGCCGTCGTCGCCCGTCTGCCGCATCCGGAGATCAATTTGGCAGCCTACGGTGGGGTCGTGTTTCCTCTGGCGCTGATTGTTGAATCGCCCATCATTATGCTTCTGTCGGCATCGGTGGCCCTCAGCAAGGACTGGAACTCTTATCTCAAACTGCGCCGCTTTATGATGTGGGCCGGTGCACTATTGACCGCACTACACGCGCTGATCGCCTTCACGCCTCTCTACTACGTGGTGGTCAACGGCATCATCAGCCCGCCGCCCGAAATTGTGGAACCGGCCCGCTTGGGCTTTATGATTATGCTGCCCTGGACGTGGACCATCGCCTACCGCCGCTTTCAGCAGGGCATTCTGATCCGCTTCGGTCACTCACGTGCCGTGGGCACCGGCACGATGATCCGTCTGGGTTCCAACGCCTGTGTGCTACTGATCGGCTATGCCACCGGCAGCCTGCCCGGTATCGTGGTGGCCACGATGGCGGTCAGCACCGGCGTCACGGCCGAGGCGGCTTACGCCGGCTTGCGGGTACGCTCAGTACTGCACGAACAATTGAGGCCTGCGCCAACCGTTGATCCACCGCTGACCTTCGATCAATTCGTCCGCTTCTACGTCCCGTTGGCGATGACCTCGCTGCTTGGTTTGCTGGTACAACCCATCGGCAGCATCGCACTCAGTCGTATGCCACACGCGCTCGAGTCGCTGGCCGTCTGGCCGGTAGTGTCGGGTTTGGTGTTCATTTTCCGCAGTCTGGGCCTGGCCTACAACGAGGTAGTGGTCGCCCTCTTGGATGAACCCGGCTCCGGCTACAACCTGCGTCGTTTTACGATATTGCTGGCGTCAGCCATCACCCTCTTTATGATTCTTATCGCCGCCACGCCCCTGGCTCATTTTTGGTTTGCCGGCTTCTCTGCCCTGCCTGTCAGCCTGGTGGCTATGGCCACTTTGGCCCTCTGGCTCGCCCTGCCCTGGCCTGCGCTGAACACCATGCAGAGTTGGTACCAGGGCGCCCTGGTTCACAGCCGCAGTACGCGTGGCATCACCGAAGCCGTGGCCATTTTTCTGGTAACCGTCGGCGTGTTGATGACCGCCGGGATTGTCTGGCAGGGAGCGACCGGCCTGTACGTCGGAATCATCGCGCTTGATGCCGGCACCATCGTTCAAACCGCCTGGCTGTGGCTGCGCAGTCGGTCCATCCGGCATACCGTCCACGTACGTGATTCGTCCCCGGTCGTCGAGGCCGGCACCTGACGCCGGAAGCGCGCGCTGCCGTCACCGGGGTGTGTCCCAAATTTATTTTGGAGAAACTGGACTGAGTCAAGGCTTGGCTGCCAGGTAGGTTCGTGAGGGACCGCCCACGTAACGCTCTGAGAAGCCCATTGACTGAATCAGGTCGTATTCTTCATTTCTTGTGGGTGGGAGACCTTCTACCCACAAGAAACAAAGGTGAGATACACCCGGCCGCCGACTCTTTTGGCCATCTACCAAGAAAATGGGGCACACTGCCCTCGCCGGCCGGGTTTGACGCTCACTACCTTTCTTGATATGATTTCTCAGGTAGGGCCGTGCTGCTGGCTGCGGACCATCGCTCCGCATTTGGCGCCCCTCTCTACCGTGGAAGTCCTCAATTTGTGTCATCTTTAAGGAGTGACCAATGAAAGCAGCTGTATACTATGGCCCGGCCGACATCCGTGTGGAAGAGCAGCCGGAGCGCGTTCCCACCGACGACAATATGATCGTCAAAATTCACTGTTGCGCCATCTGCGGTACCGACCTCAAACTGGCCACCATCGGCAACCCGCGCTACCATCCGCCACGCATCATCGGCCACGAGATCATCAGCCACATTACCCATGTGGGCGCCAACGTGGAAGGTTACGCCGTGGGAGAACGCGTCACCTTCGCCACCACCCTGGCCTGCGGCCACTGCAACTACTGCCAGATTGGGCTGCAAAACATCTGCCCCAATCGCAAACCCATCAGCAACGATTTCGACGGCGGATTCACCACCCATATGGAAGTACCGCCCTTGGCTATCAGTGGCGGCAACGTCATCAAGGTGCCAGACTCGGTTCCTGACGAAACCGCCGCACTCAGCGAACCTCTGAGTTGTGTGATCAATGCGCTCGAAATCGCCGCTCTAAAACCCGGTGACCGGGTGCTGATAATCGGTGGAGGGCCGTTGGGTGCACTTCACGCCGAGGCTGCCAAAGCCTTCGGCGCCAGCCAGGTTATGATCGTGCAACGATCCGAACCCCGCTTGAGTATGTTACGCCGGCTGGACGATGTCATCGTCATCGACGGCAAGAATGAGGATGTGATGGAAGTCGTCCGCTCTCACACCGACGGCATGGGCGCCGATTTGGTCTCGGTATGCGCCCCCAGCCGTGAGGCTCAACAAGGCGCCCTGGCTTACGCCCGCCTCGGCGGCACCGTCAGCCTTTTCGCCAGCCTGCCTACCGGCGGTTCGGAAATTACGCTGGATACGCGCACGCTGCATTACGGTGAGCTGCGGCTGGTGGGGGCATCCGACTCGCGCGCCGAACACGTCGTCAAAGCGGTACGCTTCATGCAAGCCGGCAAAATCGCCGCCGACAAGATCATCACTCATCGCGTGCTGCTGGACGACATTCACGCCGGCCTGGAGTTGATGAAGAAGAAAGAATCCTTGAAGGTGCTGGTTTATCCGACGCCCGAATACATGCCCGATTAAGAGACCAAACCGAACAGGAGAACCACAACATGAGTGCTAACAATCGTGTAGTAGTCGTCACTGGTGGCGGTGGTGGCATCGGCGCCGAAATGTGCCGGGCGTTTGCCCGTCAGGGCGACATCGTCGCCGTGACCGATTTGGACAGGAAAATGGCCGAGACGGTAGTCGGAGAAATCCAACAGGCCGGCGGCCAGGCGGCCGCCTGGTCGTTTGACGTGGCCGAGCGTGCCGCCGTCGAAGGGGCCGCCGACGAAATAGCCGCTCGATTGGGGCCGATTGAGGTATGGGTCAATAATGCCGGCTACTCACGCATTCTGCCCTTCCTTGAATGCACCGACACCATCTGGGACACCACGTTGCGCGTCAATCTCACCGGCGCCTTCATCGGTTGCCAGGTGGCCGTCCGGCATATGCTGCCGCGCCAGCGGGGCATCATCCTGAACATGTCCTCCCAATCGGGCAAGGTGGGCAACAGTCACTATGCCGCCTATTGTGCCAGCAAGTTTGGCATTATTGGGCTAACGCAGTCATTGGCCGTCGAGTTCGCCCGTCAGGGCATCCGGGTCAACGCCCTCTGCCCGGGTGTCGTCTACACGCCGATGTGGGACGCGCAGAAGTTCGACTATGCCCGCAAACGCAACATGGACCCCGAGCAGGTGATGCCTTATATGGAGGAGAAGATCCCTATGGGCCGCCTGGGCACTCCGGAAGATGTGGCTCAAGTGGCCGTGTTTCTGGCTAGCGATGCCGCCGCTTACATTACCGGTCAATCAATCAACATCGTCGGCGGCACGATAATGCATTGAGCCCGCGCCCGCTGTCGTCGTCCGGACACTCGTCTGCCACTCCCGGCCAGCCGGGCACGGTGATCACCCGCTGGCTGATGGCGGCCGCAGTCTTGTTGCTGGCCTACCTGTGTCTCAGCCCGACGCCGGCGGCCGCCCAGGGCCCGTTCGCTTTCGTCGTCCTGGCCGACGTACGCCAATATGCCGGGCCCGGCATTTACGACTCGCCGGATTACTTTCGCGGCGCGCTCGAGGCAACCACAACGCTGACCGATGTGGCTTTTTTGGTCGCCCCCGGGGATATGGACCCACTCGAGGACGTTCAATGGACGATTACCACCACCCTGAGCGCCGGCCTGCCCTGGTACCCGCTGGTCGGCAATCATGAACTACCCGGCGGCTATGAGCCCTATTCAGGCGCCAATATGGATTTCCTGCGTGCCTTCGATTACGATGCCAACGGGATCGGCGTCCCACCTGATGTCGTCCGCAGCGGACCGTCCGGCTGTCCGGAGACTACCTTTTCCTTCGACTACGACCTCGCCCACCTGGTGGTCCTGAACGAATACTGCGACGAGGCCGGTGACACCGCCACCGACGGCGATATTCCCGATCACTTGTATGACTGGCTGGTCGCCGATCTGGCGGCCAGCAACCGGCCGTTCAAATTCGTATTTGGCCACGAGCCGGCCTATCCCCAGCCCGACGCAGATAACGGTCGGTTGAGGCACACTGACGATGGCTTGAACCAGCACAGCGACCATCGCGATCGCTTCTGGTCTCTGTTACGGCAGGCGGGCGTCACTGCCTACGTGTGCGGCCACACCCACAATTACAGCGTTGTTCGTGTCAACGGCGTCTGGCAGGTAGATGTCGGTCACGCGCGCGGTGCCGGCGACACCGGCGCCCCAAGTACCTTCGTCCTCTTTCAGGTAGAGGGTGAGGTGGCTCGCATGACGACTTACCGTGACGGCCACAGCGGCACTTACGATTACGACGACATCGTTCACCAGCAGTTGCTGGCAGGAGAACAAACCTTCCTGCCGGCAATCAGCCACCGCTGATACTTGCCTGGCGGTAGCGCAAGAGAGGAAACCATGTCCAGACGCACCATCGCCCTTTTACAGGCACTCTTCGTCACCGTTCTCTGGTCTACGTCGTGGATCCTGATCAAATTCGGCCTGCAGGAAATCCCTCCGCTGACCTTCGCCGGCTTGCGTTATATGTTGGCCGCCCTGTGTTTGCTGCCCTTTGTACTGCGCCAAACCCATCTCTCCATCCTGCGCCGTCTGTCACGTAAGACCTGGGGTCAGTTGCTCTTGCTGGGTCTTCTGTTCTACACCCTGACTCAGGGGTCCTCGTTTGTCGGGCTGGCCTTTCTGCGTCCGGCCACACTCAGCCTCATCCTGAGCTTCACGCCGGCGGTTGTGGCGTTACTGGCCTATCTTACTCTGGGTGAGTCCCTTTCCCGGTTGCAGGCGGTCGGTATCTCCATCTACCTGGCAGGTGTCGCCGTTTACTTCCTGCCGGCCGGCGTGGGTGAGTATCGCCTCATGGGGTTGGCGGCCGGCCTTGTCGGACTGCTGGCGAATTCAGCCTCGTCAGTGTTAGGCCGCCATCTGAATCGCAGCCGCGACGTGGCTCCCATTGCCATTACGGCAACGAGTATGCTTTTTGGGGCCGCGTTACTGCTTCTCGCCGGCGGCGTCAGCCAGGGCATTCCCCGGCTGAGCTTCCTCAGTTGGGCCATCATAGCCTGGCTGGCTGTGGTCAACACCGCCTTTGCCTTCACCTGGTGGAACGTGACACTGCGCACCCTTTCGGCGATGGAATCGAGTATCATCAACAACACGATGCTGATCCAGATTGCCATCTTGGCCTGGGTCTTCCTGGGCGACCGCCTGCAGGCTTGGGAAATCGCCGGATTGGTTTTGGCCGCCGCAGGCGCCTTGTTGGTCCAATTGCGGCCCCGTCCCCGTCCGCTCGAACCACCGGCAACCAATTGATTGTCTTTCGGTTGCGCGATGGATTCGGCCAGTGTCGTTAAAATCAGCCGGCCACTTGATTTTTTCGCAATATTATGGTAAACTGTTATGCAAAGTAACAGCCGTCGCTAACAGCTAAATCTTTTCCCAGGCAATATTCAGTTAACACCCAGCTTTCCCATTAATAACTAAACGCAGATCGCCTTTCCGCATCGTTGGAGAGGCGATCTATTTTTCCCTTCCCCCAGTTCGAGTTCAGCCGCCGATTCTCCGTGCGGCCATTTGTCTTGGCCGCGCCGAACCGCAGGTGGCGCCTGCATCCAAACTACTTCCTGACTGAAGTGTGGGGATGTGCCTTGGAGGCCATATGACCGACCTCAGTGACCATAAGCTGGGCCAATATCAAATAATCGAGCCGATTCGCAAGGGCTATATGTCCGACGTCTACAGGGCCCTGCAAGCGGGCCTTAACCGCGCCGTGGCGATCAAGGTGTTGTCGGCCATCGATAGCGATGCTTCCACCTTCTATGCTCGTTTCCAGCGCGAAGCCCAGGCTGTCGCCCAATTGCAGCACCCCAATATCCTGCCCGTGTTCGACTTCGGCCAGGAGCATGGCTATAACTACATCGTTATGCCCTATGTCAAAGGCGCCCGCACCTTGCGTGAGCGTATGAACGAAGGCTTGACGATGGAGGAAATTGTTCACTTCGTCGACCAGATAGCCGCTGCACTTGACCACGCCCACCAACGCGGCATTACCCACCGCGACGTCAAGCCCAGCAATGTTATGATCGACGGAGACTGGGCCTTGCTGACCGATTTTGGCCTGGCCAAGATCACGGCCGCCCTGACCCGTATCACCTGCACCGGCGTTTGTGTCGGCACCCTGGCCTACATGGCGCCCGAGCAGAGTCGCGGCCTGGCAGTTGACTTTCACGCCGACATCTATTCTCTGGGCGTCGTCGTATACGAGATGCTCACCGGGCAGGTGCCGCACAATGCCGATACGGCTTTCGCCACTCTGTTCAAGCGCGCCATGGAAGCGCCTCAATCTCCGCGGGCTATCAATCCCGACATTCCGCCGGCCGTCGACCGGGTGGTGTTGACGGCCCTGGCTGCTGACCCCGCGCAGCGTTTTACTTCGGCCGGTGAGTTCGCCGGTGCGCTGAAAGCGGCCGCTTTCAGCGGCCAGGCACAAAGAACGCTGGATTCACCTTCCGACCTGGTGACGTCCTCCGCACTGGGCCGCCACTTCCGACTGCCTCACTTGGGAGTGCGCACCTGGTTGCGCCGATTCGCCATGGTTGTCCTGGGAGTTGCCATATTGATTGTACCTATCAAGGTCGGCGTCAGTGTCGGGTCCGTTAACCGGCACCAGGATGAGGCCGCCGCGATCGCCCTTCCCGACAGCCTGCCGTCCGCGACCGCTACTGTCACGCTTTCCCCCCCAACCGCCACCCCATCGCCTCAGCCGACCAGTTTTCCGGAGGACGGCGTCGACCTGCCGGCGATGACGATCCTTTACAAAACGGCCGACGACTTGGGCGAAAGCCTGCACGCCACCCACCTGCCTGAGCGCAACACCTATCTGCTGGCCGCCGGTGCTGACGGCCTGTCTGCCGTCTTGTCTCCTGACGGGGAACACGTCGTGATCCGTGCCCGGAACGGCCGCCACTTCGATCTTACATTGACCAACGCCGATGGCAGCCACAAGGTGGTTCTGGCTGCCGGTGTCGACGACGGTTTCGCCCAGTTTTCGCCCGACGGCAGTCGGCTGCACGTCGTCTGGAACAACGGCGGGAGTTGGGACGCCGCGTTGATGAATGCCGACGGGTCGAATCGCCGCTATCTGGCACGCGATGTCGAAGACTATAGTGCCACCTGGGATATCCCATGGAACCTGGCTGCCATCAGCCTGAAGCAAAATGGCCGCTACAAGCTGTATCTAACCGACGGACAGGGCGACAACCGGCATTTTGTTACGTTTGGCAATAACGCCGCCTACTCCTACTATCCCGAAGTGGCACCTGATGGCAGCTACATTCTCTACCGCACCTACGAAGGTGAAGAACTGTTCAGTGTCTACCTGGCCAGTGCCGATGGGCAGGAAAAGTTGCGTCTGGCCAACGAGGCAGTCTTTCCACGCGCCCAATTCTCACCCTCCGGCAAGCGTATTCTACTCAAGTACATGACCGGCGTCGATTTGCCCTACGATCTGCACCTGTTGGACCTCAGCAGCGGTCGGACAGAAATGCTGCTGAGCGGAGACCAGGTCGAGGCCAGCTTTTCACCCGACGAACGCTGGATCACCGCTTGCGTCCGGCGCAAAGGTATGTATCATTTATATGTGGTCAGTGCCGATGGCAGCAAACGGCGCCTGATATTCGGTCCCAGCGAGCATGCCGGTTGGGCTGGGTTCTCTCCCGACGGGCAATGGGCTTTGGCTTCGGCTTTTCAGGACGGGCATTACTTCCTGTACCTGGTCAGCGCCGACGGCAAGGAACGACGCGAAATCGTGGGCGCTGATGCCGGCGCCGACGCGGGCGTCGCCGGCACCTTCTCGCTCGACGGACAAAGTGTGTTGGTCCGGCTGGACTTCAGCTCACCCGCCGGCAGCAGCCTGCGACTGCATGCTGTCGACGGCCGGAGCGAGGTATTGCTCGCCAACCGGGTGCAGCGGGGTGCCTATGCCGCCTTTACGGCCGACGGTCAACACATCGTTTTCGATACGCGCGAGGGTGACGCCGGCACAATTTGCCTGGCCGACGTCAACGGCGAAAATGTGCGTCAACTGGCCCAAGGCTACGCACCGCAACTGGCTCAGACATCTGCACCGGCAGTAGTTGCGGCCGACGGCGACACCGCTGAAGTGCGCGCTGCGCAAGCGTTGTCGATGGAAACCAGATAATCGTCTCACGCTCCAAGAGATATCCAGGAAGGTAAGTTAATAACCCATGAATCTCGATACTATGCCCGGCCAGAGCTATCCCCTCGGCGCAATCGTTCACCCCAACGGCGTCAACTTTGCCATCTTTTCCAAGAACGCCCGAAAAATTGAGCTGCTGCTCTTCGATCACCCAGAAGCACCGCAACCTACCCGTGTGATATCCCTGGACCCCGACCGCAACCGGACTTTCTACTACTGGCATGTGTTCGTGCCCGGCATAGGCGCCGGACAGGCCTATGCCTACCGTGCCTACGGCCCTTTCGATCCGGCCGATGGGATGCGTTTCGATGGTTCCAAAGTATTGTTGGACCCCTATGCCCGAGCAGTAGCCGGCCTGAGCCTCTACAATCGCCAGGCTGCCATCAGCCCCAGGGACAATTGCGACCAGGCGCTGCGCAGCGTAGTGGTCGACCCCAACGATTACGACTGGGAGGATGACGAGCCGCTGGAAAAGCCGATGTCCGACACGGTAATCTACGAATTGCACGTGCGCGGTTTCACCTGCCAGCCCAATTCGGGTGTCAAACCGCCACTGCGCGGCACCTACCTGGGCTTGGTGGAGAAAATTCCCTACCTGAAAGACCTGGGCGTCACCGCTGTCGAACTGCTGCCGGTGCAATACTTCGACGAGCACGAGGCACCGCCCGGCCTGCCCAACTATTGGGGATATAGTCCACTAGCTTTCTTCGCTCCTCATGCCGGCTACGCCGTCAATAGTGACCCGCTGGCACCGGTCAATGAGTTTCGAGACATGGTCAAGGCATTGCATCGCGCCGGCATCGAGGTAATTCTGGACGTTGTCTTCAACCATACCGCCGAAGGCGACCATACCGGTCCCACCCTTTCGCTGCGTGGCCTGGAGAACGTTGCCTATTACTTGTTGCAAGAAAACAAGGCCCGTTACGCCAACTTCACCGGTACCGGTAATACCATCAACGCCAACCACTCCATCGTCCGCAGGCTGATCATGGACAGCCTTCGTTACTGGGTCACCGAGATGCACGTGGACGGGTTCCGCTGCGACCTGGCCTCCGTTCTGGCCCGTGACGAAAACGGCCACCCCATCCAGAATCCGCCGGTGCTGTGGTCCATCGAATCCGACCCCGTCCTGGCCAGCAGCAAGCTGATCGCCGAAGCCTGGGACGCCGGTGGGCTGTATCAGGTGGGCACCTTCATCGGTGACCGCTTCGCCGAATGGAACGGCCAATATCGTGACGACGTGCGCCGTTTCGTTCGCGGCGACAACGATACCATCACCAAGCTGGCCCGACGCATCGCCGGCAGCCCCGATCTGTATCCCACCCCCGACCGTGACCCCAATCGTAGCATCAATTTTGTCACCAGTCACGATGGCTTCACCTTGAACGACCTGGTTTCCTACAATCACAAACATAACCAGGCCAACGACGAAAACAACCGCGACGGTTCGGATTACAATTTGAGCAGCAATTATGGTGTTGAAGGCCCGACCGACAACGCCAAGATCCAGGCGTTGCGACTGCGCCAAATCAAGAATTTCTTCACCATTCTCGTTTTGTCTCACGGCACCCCAATGCTTGTGATGGGTGATGAGGTCCGGCGCACCC
>CAZHBM010000021.1:0-19184 GCA_964529945.1 uncultured Anaerolineales bacterium
CCTTGCGCCTGCCGTGGCAGCGTCCTGCATCGCAGGCGTCGCCGCCCGGGCAGTGGCAATTTCATCGCCCACTGGCCCTATCTCCTGCAGCAGCAGGTTCATCTGCTCCACTTCACGCAGGAAGGGTTTGGTGCAAACACTGCAGATGGCCACCAGCCGCAGCCGGCGCGTGTCGATGCCACGTTCGCGCATCATCGGGTAGAGACTGTTGACAACCGCCGCCGTCCGCTCGGCCGCCCCCTTGTAGGGGCAATCGGTACCGCTGTACATGACCAGAATGGCATCCATCCCACGCTCGAAAGCGCGCAGGTAGAAATCCGGAGGGAAGATACAGGGGCTTAGGCAGGGAAACACGTAGGTGTTGGCCGCGTACTCGGCACGAAGTTGGCCCACGGAATCGGCGGCAGCATAGCCTCCGGACAGACTGGCCAGGATAAGGATCTTGAGTTCTTTATTGGCAGATTTCATCATCCGGGCTGATGTCTATTTAGACCGTTTGAGGAAGATGCGGTCGTAGCCTTCGGCCGGCAGAGTCCCAAGAAACTCGTGACCGACCTTAGCAGACCACCTGGGGATGTCCTCTTTCGTCCGCGGGTCGCCGGACCAAATTTCCAGGATTTCCCCAACTTTGACGGCGCCGATGCCGCGTTTGGCCTCCAACAGGGGGCCAGGGCAGGCGCTGCCGCGCGCGTCTACAATTTTGGCAGCCTGGACGGTAGAAAGGTCAATAGCCATAATGTTGTCCTCCTAGAGGTTGTTGAAGTATATTTTCCAGGGCATGGGCAATCGTGAAGGCTGTCTCGCCTGTATCCATTGTCCATCCCTTTGGGCACGGAGGAAACTCAAGCAGCGAAACGCTGAAGTGGGACCTGACCGGTAGTTCGCCCGGCCTGGTGGATTGTGGCAAGTGTGATTTCATGGATCACCAGAGGATCTCAGTTCGGCCAGCAAGCTTCAACCCGTGGATGTCGAGGTGTAGGCGGCAATGCGGGGTCGTTAGCAGTATACCACACACAAACCTCGAATGCAATATTTTTCACATTGTCCTGCATGCGAAGCAAAAAAGGTACCAGCCCGTTTCCCGCAAGCGGTGAGCCGGGCTCAGGGCGGGTCCTGGCGCAGGCTATCCAGAACAAGAGACCGCACCAGAAAGGCCCCCTGCCCGACCAGGCCGGTTCGCGGGCAGGGCTCGCGACCAATCGCGGATTGGTCGGGAGCTGCAAAAGGGAGAAGCGAGTCCAGCTCCCGGCGGATATCCACTTGTGCCCACTATCTAACCCATATGTCCCACGTGCGGGGCACCGGCGGCTCCAATAAGAAGATTTTTCCCCAACAGGTCGCCCCAATGACCCACTATGCCCCCCGGTCAGCGGCCGGTGTCCTCCAACCACAGGTCGGCGTGGGTCTTGACCCAATCCTGCATCAACTGAATACACTCCGGCTCGTTGAGGATCTCGACCTCGACGCCGCGTTGCTGCAGATAGGCTTCGGCCGGCCCCTGGTGGGTATAGTTTTCACCGATGACCAGCTTGGAGATGCCGTACAGCAGCATAGCGCCGGCGCACATATCGCATGGCGACAGGCTGGTGTACATGACGGCCCGGCTATAGTCGGCGGTCCGCAAGCGGCCGGCGTTTTCGAAGCAGTCCATTTCGGCGTGCAGGATGACGCTGTCCTTTTGCACGCGCTGGTTATGACCGCGGCCGACGATCTTGCCATCGATTACCAGCACCGCGCCGATGGGAATGCCGCCTTCGGCCAGGCCTTTGCGGGCTTCTTCCAGGGCGGCGTGCATAAACTGGTCCATTGTGACTCTCCTTGTGGCTATAGTGTGTGATACTGACCGGCCGGTTATCGACCGGATCAGGCCGGAATCACCCGGCCGTCGGGTTCGATAGACTCGACCGACGACAGGCCGGCATAGGTTACCGCCAGCACGTCGGCCTCCAGGACGGCGCCCGGCGCCAGGTGACCGCACGTGCCCTGCTGCCGGGCCACGTCCAGGTCGTATGGGTAACCGGTCGAGGCCTCCAAAATCAGGGTGTACAGCCCGCGCCAGCCGCCCAACGGGCGGAACAGCCAGACGTGGGGAAAGACCTGCTTGGGAAATACTAACCCGAAGCCCACCTGTTGCGCCTGGTCGGTGACGGCGTACCAACCCTGGCGCACGTCGACCATGTAGTGCATGTCGGCCGTGCCGTCCTCGGCCGGCGGCAGCCGGCGCAAATCAACCGAGTTGCCGTTGCGGTCGGTGGCCATTGGCCACTGAAAAGTGCTGTTGCCCCGAAAATCTAACTCGCGCCACGGGTCGGTAATCACCTGCCCGGCCGGCACGTCGATGCGACTATTGGGGCTGACCGCCAGGGCGGGATGGATGTTCCACAGGAAGTCGATCGGGTCCGGCCCCAGGTTGGTGTAGCGGTAGTGGACCGCCAGGCACGAGGCACCGGCTTCCAGCCGGACCGTCTTTTCAAAACGGGTGGGCAGCACCCGGCCGTAATGGGTGAAGCAAACCTCACCCACCTGGGAGGTGGCCCGGGTCACCTGCCACTCGGCCGCCTGGGACCAAAACTCGCCGTGATCGGGCAGCAGGTCGCCGCCCGGCGCCGGGCGGGGCAGGTCATTGGGCAGCAGTTCGTCCCAGCCGCCGCACCAGGTGTCGTCGTAGGCAGCGCCGTAAACCTGGCGCTCGGGCAGGACGTGGGGATGCTGCCACAGCAGGTTGCGCCCGCTGGGCTTGTGCACCAGATTGTAGATCTTGGCGCCCAATTCAGGCAGGATGTCGACGCACAGGTGCTCGTTCTCCAGCCGCACCACGCGCAGGCCGTTGTACTGCCAATGGGTGTCGATGTGGGTCATATGTGGCATCTCCTTTCGCCGGCCCTGTGTCGGCCGGCGGCTCAGGGATTTATGGCCGGACCAAGGAAACACGCCGCCTGATGCGGGTTGCCCAGCAGGCCGACGCTTTCCAGGTACGAATGGCAAGTGATGGCGCCCAAAAAGCGGAACCCGCGCCGGCGCAGGTCCTCGGCCAGGGCTTCAGAATAGGGCGAACTGGATAGCTCCACGGCGGCTGCCGGCTGGTCGGGATGGGGCAAATCGGGGCCGAAACGGCGCAAATAGGCGTAGAAACTGCCGCATTCGGCCTGGACTTCCAGGAAACGGGCCGCGTTGTTGATCAGCGCCCGGATTTTGGCCTGGTTGCGGATGATGGCCGGATTGGCCAGCATGGCCGCCACCTCGATCTCCCCTAAACCGGCGATGCGCTGCGGGTCGAAATCGACAAAAGCCTCACGCAGGGCGGGCCGCTTTTTGAGGATCAACTCCCACGACAGGCCGGCCTGGAAGGTAACCAGCACCATCTGCTCGAACAGCACCCGGTCGCCGGCCGGCAGGCGACCCCATTCCTGGTCGTGGTAAGCCTGCATAAGCGGGTTGTCACCCACCCAGCTACAGCGTGATCTGTCGACGGGTCCGGTCAACGGCAGTCACCTCTCGAGGATGGTCACGATCATACACCGAAGTCGAAGAAAACAAAAGGTGCCTCGTGCCGGCGCAGAGCCATCCAGGGTGAGACAGGGGTGTGTCCCAAGTCTTTTTCAGCAGAAATCGGACGGGCTAAGGATGTTCGTGAGAGACCGCTCCCACAATCTCTTAAGCAGCGTACAGAATCAGGTGGCATGAAGTAACAAAACCTGCCGCCGGCTCAAATGGCCATCTACCAAGAAATGGGACATACCCGAAGACAGGCAGTCATTTCCCTCTGGGACGATATTGGATACAATATACAATAATCGAGGAAAGAAGATGCCCGGTCCGGATGCACTGACCCAATTGAGCCAGCAATTAGACTTTCCACGGCGTTTGTCCAGCGCCGACTACGTGCAGCACATCTTGCGCGAGGCCATTCTGCGCGGCGTGCTGCGCGCCGGCCAGCCGCTGCGCCAGGAGGACATCGCCGCCCAATTGGACGTCAGCCGCATTCCGGTGCGCGAGGCGTTGATGAAGCTGGAGGCGCAAGGGCTGGTCACTTTCTATCACAATCGTGGGGCGGTCGTCTCCGACTTGTCGGCCGAGGAGGTCGAGGAGATCTGCGAGATCCGCAGCGCCTTGGAGACCAAGGCGCTGACCCTGGCCTTCCCCTACCTGACGGCGGCCGACCTGGACCAGGCACGCCAGATCATTACCGCCACCGAGGCGCAGACGGACATCAGCCGGTGGGGACAGCTCAATTGGGCCTTTCATGAGACTCTCTACCGCCCGGCCGGCCGCCTGCGATTGCTGGATATGATCCACACGCTGCACATCAACGTCGACCGTTACCTGCGGCTGCAATTATCAATTCTGGACTACAAGCCGCGTTCGCAGCGCGAGCACCGCGCCATCCTGGAGGCCTGCCGGCGGGGCGACCGAACGGCGGCCGTCGACCGCCTGGAACAACACATTTGCGCCGCCAGCCAGCAATTGGCGGCTCACCTGCGTCACAAGGAATAATCTATTTTCTCGTCAAGGAGGTCTTATGTCTTCAAAACGCCTGGAAGGGATCGTGGGGTTTTCAATTGACAAGGTGGCCGACGCCGCCGGCAGCGATCCGGAAGTGCTGCGACTGGAGAACCTGGACACGGACGTGCCACCGCCGGTGGCTGCTATCGAGGCCACGCGGGCGGCGGTGGGCGTCGACGACTTCAACAGCTATCTGCCCTTCACCGGGCTGACCAGCCTGCGGGAGGCGGTCGCCGGCCACATGCAACGCACCAGCGGCAACAGCTACCACCCCACCCAGGAGATCGTCATCACCAGCAGCGGTCTGAGCGGCATGCTAGACGCCCTGTTCTGCACCACCAACCCGGGTGACGAGGTCATCCTGACCGACCCGACCTATGCCGGCATGATCTACCGGGTCAAGCTGGCCGGCGCCGTGCCCAAGCTGGTGCCGTTCGTCATCCAGGATGGAGAGTGGCGGCTGGACCTGGACCAACTGCGGGCGGCCGTCACCGAGCGCACGCGGGCCATGTTTATTATGAGCCCGTCTATGCCTTCGGGCGCCGTGCTCAACCAGGCCGAATGGGAGGCGGTGGCCGACCTGTGCCGGCGCCACGACCTGTGGTTGATCTACAACGCCGCCATGGAGCGCATCCTGTACGACGGCCGGCCGCTGATCCATCCGGCTTCGCTGCCCGGCATGCGCGAGCGGACCATCATCGGCGGGTCGGTTTCCAAGGAATACCGTATGATCGGCTGGCGCATCGGCTGGGTGGTCGGCCCGCAAGGCATTATGAACGACGTCGCCCTGGCCCACATCTACAACAACGTGGTCGCCGGCGGCATCGCCTCGGCCGGGGCCACGGCCGCCCTGAACGGGCCGCAGGATAACGTGACCGAAGCGGTCCAAATCTGGCAGCAGCGGCGCGACCGGGTGCTGGAAGAGCTGGTCTGGCTGCCGGTCATCTCGGCCGCCGGCTGCTGGTCCATGCTGGTCGACGTGGGCGTGCTGGGCTACAGCGCCGACGAGGCCTCCAAGCTGCTTTTGGAAAAGGGCAAAGTGGCCGCCACGCCCATGACGGCCTGGGGCCAACTGAACAGCAAGCAGTTCGTGCGGCTGGTGTTCAGCAACGAGCCGGTCGAGCGATTGGAGGGCCTGGGCGACCGTTTCGACCGGGCGCTGATGAGCTAGCCCGCCCCGGCGTTACAAACGACAAGCCCCCGGCTATTGAACCGGGGGCTTTGTTATGTCAACTGTATCCGCTCGACCGCGGCTATCCCCTACTATTCCCTATCGTAACGCCGCAACAGCACCACCGCCGTCAGGATCAGCAGGCCGCCGCCGAGTTGGATGAGAGTCAGCCGCTCGCCCAGCAGCAGGTAGGCGATGATGGCGGTGAAGACCGGTTCGGTCGACACGATCAGGTTGGCCACGCTGGAGGGCAAATACTCCAGGCTGACGTTGTACAGGCCATAACCGGTCAGCGAGGGACCGGCGGCCAGCAAGAAGAGGATGATCCAACCGGCCAGGGAGTTCCCCAGCCAGAAAAGGTTGGCCGGCCGGGCCACGTTGGCCGGCAGGACGACACCCGGAAGCAGGTTGAACAACAGCAGGAAAAAGGCGGCAAAGGCAAAGATGTGCAGCAGCGTGGTCCAGGTGTTCATCCCACGCTGGGCGGCGGAACGGCCCATCAGGCTGTAGCCGGCGTAACACAGGCCAGTCAGGATACCGGTGACGATACCCGGCAGGTTGGTCTGCCAGGCGGCCGGGTCCAGGGCACCCGATACCAGCGCGCAGCCACCCAGGCTGAAGAGCACGGCCACGATCTTGACCCAGCCCAGGCGTTCTTTGAGCAGCCACCAGCCAAGCATGGCCGTGAAACCGGCCGAGCTATAGGCCAGCACGGTCGACACGGCCGCGCCGTTGAGGGCCACGGAAAAGGCCCACATGGCGTTAAAGACGGCCAACAACAGGCCGTAGGCCAGCAGGTAGAGCCGGTGTTGGCCCGTGCCGCGCAGCCACAGCGGACGCACGACGGCCAGCACGGCCAGCAGCGTCAGCGCCACCATGCCGTCACGCCAGAAGGCCAGTACCAGCGGCGGCATGTGATAGGCTACGTTCAAGTGGCGCATAAGAATGGCCGTAGTGGATAGGATTAGCGCAGATAGCAGGCCGACGCTGTAGCCGCGCGTGAGTTGGGTGCGATCGGTTGCCGCCTGGAATGGATTCACGGGTCTGGCTTCCACCTTTTTGATTGGGATAAATGGGCTGAATGCGGCCGGGGCTGCCACCGCGACCATTGTCTAATTCTACGTATTCGCGGCCGATATGCAATTGGCGCCGCAACCACTTCGGGCCAACTACGGCCGGATGTGTCCAAAATCTTTTGCAGGAGAAGCAGGCAATTTTATCATTTCTCGTGGGTGGAAGGTCTTCCACCCACGAGAAATGATAAAGAGATAATACCGGCCGCCGGATCACGTGCCGTCTACCAAGAAGATGGGACACACTCACCCCGGCAGGTTTGACAAGCCGCGATCGACAGGCTACCATCGATTGGTCGCGTACCCAGGCGCGGCCACGGACGGGCAGACTTTCAGGAGGCGAAGCGACCGCAGTGGAAATATACGTCAGCACCGACGTGGAGACCGACGGCCCTATTCCCGGCCCATATTCTATGCTCAGCTTCGGCTCGGCGGCCTACCTGGCCGACAAGACGCTGGTGGCCACCTTCGAGGCCAACCTGGAAAAGTTGCCCGGAGCCGGCAGCGACGCGCGCACCATGAGCTGGTGGCAGCAGTACCCTGAAGCCTGGCAGGCGACGCGCCAAAATCTACTCTCGCCGCGGGCGGCTATGACCACCTACGCCGACTGGTTGGACGGTCTGCCCGGCACGCCGGTCTTCGCCGGTTACCCGGCCGCCTTCGACTTCCTATTCGTCTACTGGTACCTGATCCGCTTTGCCGGTCGCAGCCCGTTTGCCCACGCCGCGCTCGACATCCGCACCCTGGCCATGGCCCTGCGCCACCAGCCGTACATCGAGTCGGGCCGGCGCACTCTGCCGGCCGAGTGGTTCGACGATCTCCCCCACACGCACCGGGCGCTGGACGATGCCATCGAGCAAGGCGCGCTGTTGTGTAACATGCTGGCCGAGTTGCGCCGCCGCTGATGGCGGCACGGGCCGGCCTCCATAGCAGGCTGTGCCCCCAATCTTTTGCATGAGAATGGGTACAGGGTCTTCCATCCGCCAGATGTGAATATCGATAATACCGGCCGCCGGCTCTTTTGGCCACCTCCTTCCAAAAAAGGACGCCCTCCCACAGCACCAATCTTGGCGCCGGCGGCCGTTATGTGTTACATTCAAGCCTCTTTGTCCTGCCCCACCGACAATTGACGAATAAATAGGAGCCACCCAACACTAATGAACCCTTCCGCCTTACCGTTCGCCCTTGTCCCCCCGCTGGCGCCCGTCTTCCAGGAATCGGATGGTTCCTGGGTGCTGGCGCCGTTGTGCTGCGGGCTGCTGTTGATCGGCTTGCTGGCCGTATTGGTGCTGTGGCTGCTGCTGCGCTCCGGCCGGCGCAAGAAGTCCAGCCGCCAGCCGCTGCCCCAGGCAACGCCCCAACCTGCCCCGGCCGAGCCGGTGGCCGGTCTCGACGCCACCATTTTGCGCCAGGCGGCCCCCGCGGACGTCGCGCCGGCGCCCGCGCCGGCACTGGGCTGGCAACTGGTGGTCACCCAGGGGCCCGACGCCGGCCGCCGCTACGCGCTCGCCGGGCCGGCCCGCATCGGTCGCGACCCGGAAAACGAAATCCAACTCCAGGACGGCCAGGTTTCGCGCCAACACGCCCATCTCGAGCCGGAAGGCGACGCCTTCTACCTGGCCGACCTGGGCAGCGCCAACGGCACCTACGTCAACGGCACCCGCATCGCGCAATCTGTCTGGCTGGCGCCGGGTGACACCATCCAGGTGGGTGACAGCTACCTGCAGGTGCAGGTCATAAACGGCCGGATTCCCGGCCAGGCAGCCGCACCGCCGATCCCGCCGGCCCCGGTGGTCACCGCACCGGTGACGGCGCAAGCCGCGCCGGCCACCGGCGAACCGGTGCTGGCCGTGTTGCCCGCGCTGGAGCGCCGCAAGGGACTGATGGGCAGCCAGGCCTTCAACCTGGTAATCACTCCCCACAGGCTGATCTTCGCCCGCCTGACGTCTTCTATGTTGCAGGCGGCCGCCAAGGAGGCTAAAGAGGCGGCCAAAGCCGACGGCAAGGGGTTCCTGGGCCAGTGGGGCGCCACCTTCGACGCCAACGGCAGCATCTGCCGCCGCTACGCCGATATGCCGGCGGCCGGCATCCTGGCCGAAAACAGCGACAATTTCGTCATTCCGATCAACCAGTTAAGCCGGGTCCAAATTCGCAAAGGCTCCTTCGACGTGGAGGACGGGTCTTCCGATCCCGACCGGGTGATTTTTCACACCACCGGCGGCAAACAGACTTTCTCCCTCAAAGGCACCAACGCCGGCCAGGCCAAAAAGATTTTGCGTTCGGCGCTGGGCGACATCGTCCGCTAAACTCATCCAATCAAAAAAGGGAGCGCCAAATGGCGCTCCCTCTCTCCGAGTGTTTTGTCAGTCCGAGTTTGACACGGTGACGACCGGGCGGCCGGTTGGCCGCGCTCAAGCCACCTCCGGTGTTTTGGTTTTGGGCTGCGTCAGCAGCGAGACGACGATCAACACCACGAACGACAACGGGATCGAGACGATGCCCGGGTTGTCGAGCGGGAACGGGGCCGGCGTCAGGATGCCGTAGCGGATATACATGCTGGGCGATAGAAGGATCAGCACCAGCGATGAGACCATACCCACCAGCACCGAGGCGGCGATACCCCTGGCGGTCGTCTTCTTCCAGAAGAGCAGCATCAGGATCGACGGCAGGTTGGCCGACGCCGCCACGGCGAAGGCCAGGCCTACCAGGAAGGACACGTTGGCACCTTTGAAGAAGATGCCCAACACGATGGCCAGCGCGCCGACGACGACGGCTGCCACCCGGCCGGCCTTGACCTGGCCGGCGTCGGTCAGGTCGATCTTCAGGAAGTTGCGCATCAGGTCGTGAGCCACCGCGCCGGAGGCGGCCACGATCAGGCCGCTGACCGTGCCCAGTACCGTAGCGAAAGCGATGGCTGAGATGATGGCGAACAGAACCGTGCCGAAGTGCTGCGCCAGCAGCGGCGCCGACATGTTGCTGCTTTCCACGTCTAACACGCCGCTGACCATAGCGCCCAGCCCCATGAACAGGGTCAGGATGTAGAAGACGCCGATGGCGGTGATAGCCACGATGGTCGACTTGCGCGCCGCCGCCTGGTTGGGCACCGTGTAGTAACGGATCAGGATGTGCGGCAGGGCCGCCGTGCCGAAGAACAGCGCCAACATCAGCGACACGAAGTTGAGCTTCGAGGCCGGCGTCGAACCTTCATCGACCTTGAACTGCAGGCCGGGACGCATGATCTTGTCGCCAGGCGTGATGTCCTGGTACCACAGCGTCACTTTCTGCCCGTTGTCGTAGAAGATCTTCTGCGTGAAGCGCACCACTTCGCTGCCCTCGATGATCGACAGGAACTCGGCCGGCGACAGGTTCTCTACGCTGTCCACCTCCTGGCCGTCAACGATGATCTTGCTGAAATGGCCGACCTGAAAAAACCTCCCCTGGTCTTTCGGCTCGCCATTATACAGCACTTGCCCGGTATGGGTATCGACGATGGACAACGTTTCGCGTAACACCGGGGACCCGTTGTTCTGATCCAGGCTCCACCAGGTCTCGATGCCGTTCTTCTCCAGTTTTACGACCTGGATACCGCCTTCCTCGAGCTGACCACCGAGGGTGTACGAATCGGTGTCCAACGCCGTCACCGTACCATTTTCATCCAGGGTGACGCCGATGGTGACGAAGTCGTGATATGATTCGGCCGGCTTGAGCGAAAAGCCGTTGCGTATCACCAGGAAGACCAGGATAGTCGAGAAGACGATCAGCAGCCCACCTTTGAGGAACTGTACGTAGGTGGTGGAGGCCATGCCGGCGGTGGCCACGATGAAGATCACGATGGCGCCCACCGCAACCACGCCGATGAACTGCGGCAGCCCTAACAACGGGGTCACCAGGGCGCCGGCGCCGACCATCTGCGGGATCAGGTAACAAACCGACACGACCAGTGTGCTGATGCCGGCCATGAGCTGGATGCCGCGCGAGTTGAACTTGGCATCCAGCGCGTCGGAGAAGGTGTATTTCCCCAGACGCTTGAGCGGCTCGGCCACCACGAACAGCGCCACCACCCAGCCGGCCAGATAACCGATGGAATACAGGAAGCCATCGTAGCCGACGGTGGCGATCATACCGGCGATGCCCAGGAACGAGGCCGCCGACAGGTAGTCGCCGGCGAAGGCGATACCGTTGACCGACCAGTGGATGCGGCCGCCGGCGGCATAGTAGCCCTTGGAGTCACGCGTTCTTTTGGAGAAGTAGAACGAGATGCCCAGAACGATCAGGACAATGACGATAAATACCCCGATGGCAATTGGCGAGGCTCGGTAAATCATGCTTCATTGCCCTCCTCATCCGTATTCATGCGCGCCTCAAGTCGACCGCACCAGTAGTTGTATATCAGTCCCATAACGATGGCCAAGACGATCAAGCCGAAGCCGTAGACAACGGCCAGGTTCAACCCGCTCAAAACGATCAGGCTCATGGCTTTGGGACTGAAGGTGTTGACGGCGACAAAGCCGGCATAAATGAGGCCGTAGACGAAGAAGAGTATCAACCCAATCCGTGCTTTTTCAGGGGCTGCGTTGTCCTTTTCGAGTTCTGCAGGGGGTCCGTGCGACATACTTCCTCCTTTTTTCGGTGCAGTCAATAGAGTTTGTGAAGAACATAACAAAACACTCGGGGCACAAAAAGAGATGGGGAAGTATACAATAGCTTGGGGAATTGCGCTACCGCCCAATTTTTGCGCCACATGCCGACAATAACACCCTTACACGGGTCAAAGTTGCGGCCTGGAATAATTTGTGGTCACCTGGCGCGGGCAGGCCTCGTAATAAGCGGGACATACGGACCGGTCGGTGGCGGGCAGGGCCGGCGGACGGCAACGCGTTGTGGGTGTCGAACGATGCTATCCCGACCAGTCGTCCCCTGACGAGGACAGGCAGACTGGTCGGAAGCCGGGATACAGGGCCGGTCAGAAGCGACGCTGGACACAAAAACTCCCGAAGCCATGTTGGGCTTCGGGAGTCTATCGTGCCGATGGTTCCGGTGCGGCGATCAGCGCCAGCTGAGCATGCGCTCGCCTACGCCGTTGTACTGTATCTCGATACCGGCCAGCGCGCCCGCGGGGAACAACGGTCGTTGATTGGAGCCGTCGGCGTTCATCACCCAAAACTCCCATTTTCCGCTGCGGTCACTGACGAAGGCAATCGACTGCCCGTCCGGCGACCAGGCCGGCGCGGCGTTGTTGTACGAGCGCGGCTCCTGGCCATCCAATTTCTGCTCCACGAACGTCTGCAACGACGTCTCGGTCAGGCGTTTTCGGCCGCTGCCGTCGGCGTTCAGCGTGTGGACTTCGTAATGGTCGTTCTGCCAGTAGGTAACCGCGATCCGGCTGCCGTCGGGCGAGAAGACCGGCACCCGGTCCTGCGGATCGTCGGTCAGCGGCCAGGTCTTGTCCTGGTTGACGTCCAGGTTGGTCAGCCCCAGCTCGCCCTCGTAGATCACGCGCCAATCGTTGGCCGGGTCCCAGCTCGGCCCGTAGGAAAACAGGTCACTGGGCAGGCCGGTATACTCGGAATCGGCCAGGTCGAGCAGGCCCAGGCCCCAATAGGGATGCGGCAGCAGCGTGTAGCAGAACTTGTAGTCGACACCGCCCGGCCCGACCTCTACCACCACACGGATGGTATCGTCCTTGCCCGGTTTTTGCTTGGTCACCAGCGGCTCGGTCGGCAGCTCGCTGCTGCACTTGTCCACCGGTCGCAGCCGGCCGCCGTCCTGCACACCCATCGCCAGGCGTTGGGCGCCCGGCGCCCAGGTGGGCGACTTGGGTTGGGAGACGCCCTCCCAGACCACGTGCTCGTTGCTGCCATCCAGGCTAATGACGTAAACGCTGCCCAGGGCGCCGTTTTGATCGGTGTCCCAGCGGGTGAAGGCCACCTGCTGACCATCGGGTGATAGGGCTGGGTCGATGCCGTGGGTCAGGTAGCGCAGGCCGCTGCCGTCCGGAGAAACGGCGTAAATGTCGCCGCCGCTGACCGTCTGGAAGACAATCGTCGATCCGGCGGCCGCCGGCGGCGCAGTCACCACGACACCGGTCGCCGGCACGTTGGCCGTGTCGCCCGACACGCTCACGTACTGGCTACCGCCGCTGATCCAGCCCAGGCTGCCGTCGGCCAGACGCACCTGCCACCAGCCACTGGCCGGGTCGTGACCCACCACCGGCAGTTGGTCGTCCTGGGCCAACTGCCCGACAACGGCATAGTCAACGCCCGGGCCGCTGCGCACGTTGAGCGCCGCCACCAACACCGAGGCGCTGGGCGTTTGATCGCTCTGCGCGCCGGCAGCCGGCACGGCCACGGTACCGCACAGCAGAAAAACCGCCAGCAGCAGACCCCATTTGCCGATCGTTTTGCGCCAGGTTATGCCCTTTCTGTCCATCGCCCTCGTCTCCCTTCTATCGAACACGTTCTAATTATAGCCTATATTCACACGTTTGGTGAAATGGCGAGACACGCCCTCAATTTCTTTGTGAATCCCGTGTCTCTGTGGCATAATAGGCGTATGCATAAGCCCGACATTCTTCCCGTCCAACCAGATAGGCGCCCCGCGTCACGCCCAGATGGCATTACTCACACTTATTACGTTTCGCCGGCGTTTTGGTTGCAGCCCCACGGGAAGCGGGCAACAAAACCAGCGGGAAGGGACGTGTTCGTTTTCTTAACCCCTTTGATTTCGAAGATCGTGTCACTGCTTGAACGTCTGGCAGATGTGGATCTGCCAGACCCCATTCAGGCCAGACGTTCCCGCTTGTTGATTGTCCTGGTATTGGGCATGGCCGTCGGCGCGGCCGGCCTGTTGATCCTGGCACTGGTCAACAGCATTCTATACGGCTTCAGCCGGGAAAACCTGGTGTTGCTGCAGGGCTGCCTGCTATATGGGGCGTTGGCGGCCGGCCTGCTGCATCTCAATCGCGCCGGCTACACCGACGCGGCTTCGATCATTTTCCTTTCGGCGATCACCGCCCTGGTGTTCATTTCCGACGCGCCCCAACAGGTAGTCGGCGGGCGGTCGACCTTCTTGTTCGCCCTGCCGGTAGTAATGGCCAGCGTTCTGATCGGTCCGGCGGTGTCGTTTGTCTTTGCGCTGTTGATCACCGGTCTCTTGCGGTGGATGTCGACCCACTATGGCCTGGAGTCTCAGCTTACGCCGCCGGCAATTTTCGGCCTGTTTGCCGTTGCCCTGGTGGGCTGGTTGGCAGCCGGCAGCATGAATGAAGCGCTGCAACGCCTGGCGGCGCAGACCAAGACGCTGCGCCGCCTCAACGCCGACCTGGACCAGCGGGTAGCCCAACGAACCCAGGAACTGGCGGCCGCCAACGATCAATTGCGCCATTTGGACCGCTTGAAGAACGAATTTCTGGCCACAGCGGCCCACGAACTGCGCTCGCCGCTGACCGTTATTCTCGGCTTCAGCGAACTGCTGACCGACCGCAGCAACATCGATTCGGATACCGCCCGGCGATTCGTGTCCATGATTAATGAGCAGGCCAACCGCTTGAACGTCATTGTGACCGATATGCTGGACATCGCCGACATTCAATCGGGCCGGCCGCTGGAACTGGTCCTCGAGCCGGTCGATCTGCACGGCCTGGCGATGGAAATAGCGGCGCTTTATGCGGCCCGCTCGGGGAATCACAGCTATGTGGTCGAACCACCGGGGCGCTGGCCGGCGGTACTGGGCGACCGCGAGCGTTTGGGCTATGTGATGAATAACCTGCTGTCGAATGCCACCAAGTACGCCCGCGATGGCGGTTCGATATTTATACGAGCCGTGCCGCGGGCCGGTTTCGTGGACGTCAGCGTCGAGGATGAAGGTATCGGGATGTCGGAGGAGGAGCAGAGGCATCTGTTCGAACCTTTTTACCGCGCCGACGCCTCCAATACGGCCGTCAGCGGCACCGGTCTGGGGCTGGCCGTCTGCAGACAAATCGTGGAGGCGCACGGCGGCAGCATCCACGTCCGTAGTCGTCAAGGTCACGGCACCACCGTCACCTTCAGCCTATCGTTATGGAAGCCGGAAAACGACCCAGCGTTGGAAAATGAGTCCCAAGGAGTGGATCACCCATGACTCTCAGACGCATTGGGGTTTTGACCAGCGGCGGGGACGCCCCGGGTATGAACGCCGCGGTACGCGCCGTAACCCGCACCGCCCTGTGCCAGGGGTTGGAAGTGTTTGCAATTTTCGAAGGTTATCAGGGTATGGTCGAGGGCGGCAACTGCATCCGCCCGTTGGTTTGGTCGTCGGTGGGCAGCATCTTGCAGCGCGGCGGCACCATCATCGGCACCGCGCGCTCGGAAGTGTTCCGCACCCGTGAGGGGCGCACCCGGGCGGCCCTCAACCTGGTGCAGCACGGCATCGACGGGCTGGTGGTCATCGGCGGCGACGGCAGCCTGACCGGGGCCAACATTTTGCGCCAGGAATGGCCCGACCTATTGGCCGACCTGGTTTCGCGCGGCGAGCTGGCCCAGGCAGTGGCCGATGACTACCCATGCATGAAAATCGTTGGACTGGTGGGCACCATCGACAACGATATGATCGGCACCGACATGACCATCGGCGCCGATACAGCCCTGCACCGCATCGTGCAGGCCATCGACGACATCAGCAGTACGGCCGACAGCCACCAACGCACTTTCGTCGTCGAGGTGATGGGCCGCCACTGCGGCTATCTGGCCCTGATGAGCGGCCTGGCCGCCGGCGCCAACTGGGTACTGATTCCCGAAAGCCCTCCCAACGTCGACGATTGGGAGGACAAGATGTGCCAGGTGCTGCGGTCCGGCCGCGAAGCCGGGCGGCGCCAGAGCCTGGTGGTCGTGGCCGAGGGCGCCCAAGACCGGTACGGCAATCCCATCGGCAGCGAATACGTGCGCCAGGTGCTGCAGGAGAAACTGGGCGAAGATGCCCGCTCGACCATTTTGGGCCACGTCCAGCGCGGCGGGTCGCCGACAGCCTTCGACCGCAACCTGAGCACCATGTTGGGCCACGCCGCCGTGTTGGAGTTGCTGGAAGCCACCAGCGACAGCCAGCCGGTATTATTGGGAATGCGCAATAACCGCATCACCCGCTCGCCGCTGATGGAATGCGTCCAACAGACCATCGCCGTCACCGAGGCGATCGCGAACAAGGATTTTGAGGAGGCGATGACCCAGCGCGGGGCCGGGTTCAGGGACGCCTTCAGCACCCTGCGCGTTTTGGTGCGGGCGCTGCCCCACAGTCACGAACCGTCGCCCGACCAGTTGCGCATCGCCGTGCTGAATGCCGGCAGCGCCGCACCGGGCATGAACACCGCCGTGCGCGCCGCCGTGCGCCTGGCGCTCGACCGCGGCCACACACTGGTCGGCGTGCGCAACGGGTTCCGCGGCCTGATCGACAGCGACCTGATCGACCTGGAATGGATGAGCGTCAACGGCTGGGCAGGTTTGGGCGGGTCCGAGTTGGGCACCAGTTCACGCATTCCCGGCGGCGCCGATTTCTACGCCATTGCCCGCAACATCGAGCGCCACCAATTGCAGGCTCTGTTGATTATCGGCGGCTGGCCGGCTTACCAGGCGGCCTACGAGCTTTGGCGCGAACGCGAGCACTTCCCGACCTTCAACCTGCCCATCATCTGTATGCCGGCCACCATCGACAACAATCTGCCCGGCACCGAGCTGAGCATCGGCGCCGATACGGCGCTGAACAACATCGTCCAGGCGGTCGACAAGATCAAGCAGTCGGCCGGCGCCAACCAGCGCTGTTTCGTAGTCGAGGTGATGGGCCATCTGTGCGGCTATCTGGCCATGATGAGCGCCTTCGCCACCGGCGCCGAGCGGGTCCACATCCCCGAGTTGGGCGTCACCTTGAGCGACCTGCAGGAAGACCTGGAATACCTGGTGGACGGCTTTCGCCACCAGGGCCGGCGGCTGGGCCTGGTGATTCGCAGCGAGTTGGCCAACCCGGTCTACGACACCCGCTTCATGGTGTCGCTGTTCGAGGAAGAAGGCGGCGACCTGTTCGAGGTGCGCCAATCCATCCTGGGCCACCTGCAGCAGGGCGGCAACCCGAGCCCCTTCGACCGCATTCTGGCGACCCGCCTGGCCAACAAGTGCATCGAGCACCTGTCACAACACGTGGACGAACAGCCGGCGATTGCCGCTTTCGTCGGCCTGCAAGGCGGTAAGTTCGAGTTCCATCACCTGGAGGATATGCCGCGGCTGATGGACTGGCCGAATGCCCGCCCCAGATACCAGTGGTGGCTGGAACTGCGCACCATTCTGGAGCAGTTGTCCCAACCCGCCCGTGAAGAGGTCGAATCCGACCAGTGAGCCCGGTGGCGCAGCCGTGCTGTGCCCCGGCAACATTTCGCACCACCCGGCCGCACCATAAGGAGAGACGCCTCATGGTCCACATCATTACCGATACGACAGCCTGCCTGGCGCCCGAAACGGCCGCCCGTTACGATATTCCGGTTATTCCCCAGATTTTGGTGCTGGGTTCGCAGTCCTACCGGGAAGGCGCGGAAATCGACCACGCCACCTTCATGGACTGGTTGCGCACCTCGCCCGAGATGCCTAAGACGGCCGCACCACCGCCCGAGCTGTTCATCGAGCAGTTCAAGCGGCTGGCGCCCGACGGCCAGCCGATCCTGTGCATCCACCCATCCTGTGAAGTCAGTGGCACCGTCCGCTCGGCGACCATCGCCGCCCAGGAGTTTCCCGAGGTCGACATCCGCGTCATCGACACGCGCACCATCGGCTCGCCGTTGATGACGATGGTCGAGTTGGCGGCCGGCTGGGCCCAGGCCGGCGACGACGCCGATACGATCGAGGCCCGCCTGCGCGACACCTTCATCCCCAACTGCCGCATCTATTTCCTGGTGGCCACGCTGGAGTATCTGGCCAAAGGCGGGCGCATCGGCGGCGCGGCGGCTCTGTTGGGCAGCGTGTTGCAGATCAAGCCGATTTTGATGATGAAAGACGGGCACGTCGACCAGTTCGAACGCGAGCGCACTCACCGGCGCGCGCTGGCGCGACTGAAAGAGATGCTGTTGGGCGACATCTCGCCCCACTACGCGCCACACACCAGCATTATGCACGCCTCGGCGGCCGAGCAGGCCCAGGCGCTGGCCGAGTTCCTATGCCAACACTACAACCTGCCGGAGATTCCGGTCGTGGATATCCCGCCGGCGATTGTCACCCACGCCGGCCCAGGCGTCCTTTGCGTCGGATTTTTCATCGACGACTGATCCATACTACCTCTAATCCGGGAAGGACTTCTGATGCAAGTTCGTAAGCTGAATACCGACAACCGGCGCGACGTGCGCCGCTTCATCCGCCTGCCCTTCGACCTGTATCAGGACTGCCCGCAGTGGGTGCCGCCCCTGTGGTCGGAAATGCGCCAGGTGATGAACCGTCACAAACACCCCTATTACCTGCACTCGGAGGCCGATTTTTTCGTGGTCGAGAGTGAAGGCCAGATGCTGGCGCGGTTGATGGTGATGGATAACCACAACTACAACACCTTCCACGGTAGCCAGACGGCCTTTTTCTATTTTTTCGACTCGGTCGACGATCCTGACGTCTGCCAGACGTTGTTCGACGCGGCTTTCGACTGGGCGCGGGCGAGGGATTTGACCGAGATCATCGGCCCCAAGGGCATTCTGCCGGGCGGTGATGGGCTGGGCATCCTGGTGCAGGGTTTCGAGCATGTGCCGGCGCTGACCATCGCCTATAACTTCCCCTACTACCACCAACTGCTGGTCGAATCTGGCTTCTCCAAGGCCACCGACTACCTGTCGGGCTACCTGCCGGGCGACCACCAGTTGTCGCAGCGCTTCTACGACATCGCCGAGCGGGTTTTGGCGCGGCGCGGCCTGCGCATCAAGGCCTTCAAGAACCTGCGCGAGGCGCGGCGTATGATTCGTGAGATCGGCCACGTCTACAACCGGGCCTTCGTCGACAACTGGGAGTTCTGCCCGATCACCGACCCCGAACTGGATCTGCTGGCCGAGCACCTGGCGGCCATCGTCGATCCACGGCTGGCCAAGCTGGTTATGAGTGGTGACGAGATCGTCGGTTTTATTATGGCCTACCCGGACATCTCGGCCGCCATCCAGAAGACCGGGGGGCGCATCTGGCCGCTGGGTTGGATCACGCTGCTGCGCGAGTTCAAGCGCACCAAGATCGGCAACGTCAACGGCGTCGGCCTGCTGCCCGAACACCAGGGGGTGGGCGCCAACACGCTGCTGTACACCGAAATCGCCAAGAGCGCTTACCAGTTTGGCTGGACGCGAGCCGAGATCGTGCAGGTGGAGGAGAAGAACAGCCGCAGCCTGCAAGACATGGCTGCCATCGGCGTGGTCTGGCACAAGCGCCACCGGGTCTACCGGCGGCCGTTGGTCTAAGAGA
>CAZHBM010000022.1:0-19139 GCA_964529945.1 uncultured Anaerolineales bacterium
GATCGACAGCCGGGTACATGCCTTTCATCGCCTGAGCCGCTCCGGCCAGGTACGGTCGAGATTGCACACCTACTACATCATTCGCAACCGTTTTCTATTGGTGCGGAAATTCCACCGTGCCTTGCTGGGACCCTACTTTGCGGGCTGGTCAGCCTACTGCTGTGTGCTGTGGCTGAAAGAGCTGGCCGGCGGCCACTGCACGACGGCCCGGGCAATCTGCCTGGGATGGTGGCATGGACTGAGCGGCCGGTTCGGCAATCAAAATGCCCGGTTGATGGAAAACCAGCCGGCTGCGACACAAAACATACCCCAGGCAGGTGCCTGACTCCGATGAGAATACTCTTTCACGTGACCACGCTGCCTCCCCGGTTGGGCGGAGCGGAAGCGATTTCGCAGGAGATCGACGCGTTACGGGCTCAGTTTGGCGGTGAGGTAATCTACATCAACCCCAATGCCAGTAGTCCCGTGTTCGTCCCCCGTTTGTTGTATGGATTCGGCTTGCTGCCACAGCTTCGGGCTATGGAGGCCGGCTTCGATCTGCACCATGTCTACAATCCAGATCCTTATCCCTTCCAGGCGTTTCGATTTCTGCGCCGTCCGGTGGTCTATTCCATTAGCTGCGGATTGAAGTCCAGGCGCCCTAACCTGGGCTTCTTCAACTCCCTGGCCGCGGTGGTGGCTTCTGATGAGCGCAGTTTCCGACAATTGCAGACTTGGGGGCTGGCCAATGTCTTTCTGGCCCGGCCGGGCATCGACAGCCGGTCGTTTACCCCGGCGCCCCTGCCGGTGGGCGAGCGCCTTCGGCTATTGATGGGGTCTGCACCGTGGACCGTATCCCAGTTTGCCACCAAAGGTGTGGATGTGTTGTTGGAGGTTCTGCGCCGCCAACCGCGGTTGCACGTCACTTTTTTGTGGCGCGGTGTTCTGGCCGATGAAATGAAGAAGCGAGTGCAGCAAGCCGGCGTTGGCGATCAGGTGGAACTGATAAACCATTGGGTGGATGTCAATCAAGTGCTGTCCGGCGTGCACGGCAGCCTATTGTTAACGACCGATACCAGCATTCTGAAATCCTATCCCCATTCGCTGATGGAATCCCTGGCAGCCGGGAAGCCGGTGCTTTTGAGTCGCACAATTCCTATGTCCGACTACGTCGATCAGACCGGTTGCGGGATAGTGGTGGAGCGGGTGACGCCAGGCAACGTAATGGCAGCACTGCAACAGTTTACCGATCGCTACGATGCGCTGCAGACAATCGCTCTGCAGCGAGGGCAGCAGGACTTCGAGCTACAGGACATGATTGACTCATTTGGCCGGGTATACCAGCAGGTACTCAGCTGACCCATTCTACTGGTAAATACCGCTGCGCCAGTCTATCCAGATGCCGGTTATGTATCCATATGCGTCGGGGTTAACACCGCCGGGATGGCTGAAAGAATACGTGCCGGCCAGGGGGCGCAGTGAATCGTCGCCGGCCAGGCGCACATAAGCTGTAACCGGCGTGTCCCCTTCGACCGCGCGCACGTAGCCCAGCCAGCCCAGATCCGCCTGGCGGACGCCCAGTTGGGCGGCGATGTCCGGCCGGTTGAAGCCGGCAATGGCGCAACCCCGTACCAGGCCGTTCTCGTCCACTAGCAAAACCTGTTTGACGCGTCGTCGCGGCGCGTATGCCCAGCCGACCGCACGGGCACCTTGCTCACCATATGGGTCGATGAACTCGAGGGCGCCCTCAACCACATCACCTGGCGCGGCTTTTACCTTACCCAGATCAATGACGGTGCCCTCCTGTGGGCATACCTGGTATTGTGGAGCAAACGGCACGTGGCCGGTCGCCCGGGCAATCGGCACACGGCTCAGCAAGTGTTGGGCATTCTGTCGTGGCATGGTGAAGGCTATCAGGGCATCGTCCGGGATTTCCATCTGTAGCGACAGCGCCACCAATGGCTGAAACGTGGCTCGATGCAGGTATTCTCGGGCACGTTGCAGGCCAAGGAGCGTCATAGCTGTGATACTGGCCGCCAAGGCCACAACCAAAAACGCAGCAGCAATGCGCGAGAAGCGCCCGCTACGTACCGCCCACAGGGTCAGCGCGATGGCCAGGCTGACCCAAAACAGGCCGGGCAGCGTGGCATAACGCGACTGCAAGGCGTAGTCCAGGCCGAAACCCGAACGGGTGATGGCGGCCATAACGGCTGTGCCCCAGGCGTACATCTGTAATATCGACCACGGCAACATAATTCGGCGCGTGGCGGGTTCGGCCCCCAGCAACAACGCCGCTGCAACCCCAAACCCCAGAACCCCCAGGCCGCCCAAAACGGCCGCCACAGCGGTGTTGGCGGCGAATATGCCGCCCATGTAGATAAGCGAAAAACCGATCAGCTTGTCGATGTCGGCAAATTCGAATGAGGGATGGTTTTCAGGATGGTTGTACGTTGTGACGTAGATGGCCAAAATGGCCAGACCGAATGCCAGCGCGCTCCAGACTGCGGCGCGCCGCGAATGGGCTAACCATAGGCCCAAGAACAAGCCGGGCAAAAGTGCCAGTGGAGTGGAATAGGTCACGGTCCCCAAAGCCGCCAGAGACAGCGCCAACACAAGAAACCGGGTTCTCTCTGCGCGCCAATAGGCGGCCAGCGATACAACCGACGCCACCACCAGCAGATTGGCACCGACCCAGGCGACCCCGCTGAAGCCGGCCGTCCAGTTGTGGATGGCACTGGGCGTGAAAACGAAACAAGCCAACGCGAAGGCAAGCAGGTTGCGCAGCCAGGGGCGCCGCCGCAAATCCTTGAACAACAGTCCGGTCAGCAGTACCCATTGCGTAAGGGCAAAGAACCAGGTAACCAGCGTCAGTCCGATGTTCGACCCGCCAGTCATTAGAAAGTTGAGCGCGTAGATTAGACGGGGGAAAAACAAGATGTGTTCATTCTCACGAGAGAACCAATCGGCGAGACGAGGGGAAAAACCGTCCGGTCCCAGTACGACCGCAAAGATGGTCCAGTAGTCGCGCGTGAACAGGACGCCACTGTTCAGCGCCAGGTAGAGCACGTAGGCAGCCGCCGGCAGCAAAGCCAACAAGAGAGGCACCAATCGTTTGAGGACTGGCAATGCTGGTGTCTTCTCGGAACCGTCCAAGGTCATAGGTAGCTCGCCCTCCACGTAGAAAATAAAGATACATTAAGTGACATCGGCCGGCAAGTCAGGCGCCTGCCTGACCGGGCCAAGCGTTGATTTTCGCCGGTGACCGGGGAGTGTGCCGGCAAGAATTTGCTGCCGGTGGTCAATAATCTTATAATCATGTCGCTCTGCGCCCGTCAGCCGAGTCGTGACACTTAGAAATAGTGAGGTTTGACGCAGGATGGCCGTTGTCAAACGCCAGGGGACACATCTGACCATTATCGCTGAGATGCCAATGTCCTTTGGTCAAAAATTGAAATACGGACTGAACAGTGTTTGGACGCACCTGACTGATTTGTGGCGCTACCGCGAATTGGTACGCAATCTTGTGGTTCGCGATTTGAAAGTCCGCTATCGCAACTCGACGCTGGGGGTGTTGTGGTCGTTGGGCAACCCCCTGTTGATGATGCTCATCTTCACCCTGGTCTTCACCGTTATGGCGCCCACCGGTGGGCGGGGCAACATCGAGAAATTTCCGGTGTTTGTCCTGTGCGGCTTGTTGCCGTGGAACATGTTTTCCGCGTCTATCGTCGGTACTATCCGCAGCATCGTCGATAACGCACCCCTGGTGCGCAAGATATATTTTCCGCGCGAGGTTTTGCCCATTTCGGTGGTGTTGGCCAACCTGGTCAACTTCCTGTTGGCGCTGGTCGTCCTGTTTGTCTTTATGGCTGCCTTCAAGTTGCGCATCACACCGTGGGTATTGTTCTTGCCGGTCGTGGTGGCCGTGCAGATCATCTTCACTATTGGTGTGGGTATGATTCTGGCAACTGCCAACGTCTTCTATCGCGATACGCAGGTCATCATGGAGGTCTTGGTATTGGCCTGGTTCTTCCTGACGCCCATCTTTTATCCCATCGACATGCTGCCTCACAACTACCTGTTCCTGGGCCACCAGATTGATGTTTGGCGTTGGATGTATATCCTCAATCCGATGGCTTCCCTGGTAGCGACTTATCGGGTGATTCTATATGGCGTTGGTTTTGGCGGCGCGCCACCGGCATTTGACTTCTTTTTACGTACCGCCATCACGGCTCTGGTTGTCCTGGCGATTGGTGCGTTTGTGTTCTACCGCAAGGCGCGCACCTTTGGTGAGGAGGTTTAGCATCGTGTTCCAGATGCGGAAACACCCGGCATTAGGGGGGCGGCCAGCGTGAGTGCAGCCATTCAATTTCAGTCGGTTTCCAAAAAATTTGTGCTCAAGCGCCAGCGACCACGCTCGTTCCAGGACTTGCTGATTCACGTCTTGCGCCGCGACTCCAGTCCCTACAAGGAAGTCTTCTGGGCGCTGAAGAACGTCGATTTTGAGGTAGCACGCGGCGAGGCAGTGGGGCTGATCGGCCACAATGGAGCCGGTAAAAGCACGGCCCTCAAATTGGTATCGCGTATCATCGACCCAACCGCCGGCCAGATTGAGATCGACGGCCGCGTGGGCGCCCTCTTAGAATTGGGCGCCGGCTTCCACCCCGATCTGACCGGCCGCGAGAACATCTATCTCAACGGTGCCATCCTGGGGCTGAGTCGTGCCCAGATTCGCGCCAAATTGGACGATATCATCGAATTCGCCGAACTGGATCGCTTCATCGACGTGGCGTCCAAGAACTACTCATCGGGTATGTCAGTGCGTCTCGGTTTTTCGGTCGCAGTGCATACCGATCCGGAGATTCTACTGGTCGATGAGGTGTTGGCGGTTGGCGACGCGCCCTTCCAGAAGAAGTGTATCGACCGTATTGACCGCCTGCGGCGTAGGGGCATTACCATCCTGTTCGTGTCCCACGACCTGGATTCGGTTCGTAATCTGTGCGACCGGGTCATCTGGCTCAATCATGGCGATATCGTGGCCGAAGGCGATCCGGATGACGTGATCCGGCGCTATACCCAGCACTTCTATGAAGTCAGCCAGGCCGACGGCAGTGCCGATGGTACCCTGTGTTTTGGCACTGGGGATGTGGTCATCGACCAGGTGCATCTGCTCAACGAAGACGGCGCCCACCGCGACTTTTTCGTCACCGGCGAGCCGTTGTTGATCGAGGTGCGCTACAATGCCCCGGCCGGCGTGCAATCGCCTGTCTTTGGGCTGCAGATCCATCGCAGTGACGGCGTACGCATTGCCGGCCCCGATACCAACGGCGCCGGCCTGGACCTGCATTGGGTGCAGGGGCGCGGTGCCCTGCGCTACGCGATTCCCTCATTGTCGCTGCTGGAGGGCACATACTATCTGTCGGTCTTCGCTCACGACGGTGAAAACACCTGTACCTTCGACCATCACGAGCAACGTTACCCCTTCCGCGTGCTCAATCCGCAGGGCGAGCAGCAAGGGTATGTATCGCTGCTGGGTGATTGGGCCGTTCTTGATGTAAGCAGCGAGGATACATCCGGCTGACCGGTTCCGCGCAGTGAGTCAGCGCCCCTGGCGCCACAGCGTGCGGCCGCCGTCCACCAGAATCGCCTGCCCGGTGATGAAGCTGCCCAAATCCGAGCACAGGAAGGCTACCAGATAGCCGATGTCTTCCGGCCGGTTTAGCCGCCCCAGTGGGACCTGAGCGGCCATTTTGGCCCGTTTGGCCTGGGTGTCGTACCGTCTGCGTAACAGGTCGGTGTCCACCACGCACGGGTGGACGGTATTGATGCGGATTCCATCGGCGGGTAACTCGCGCATAAGCGCTTTCATCATCCCGTCCAGCCCGGCTTTTGCGGCCGCGTAAAAGGCGCTGCCTCCGCCCCCGTCGAAGACCCCCGATGATCCGATCAGTATCACGTCTCCCTTGCCTGCCGACCGCAGATAGGGGTAGGCTACCTTGACGGCGATGAAGGCGCTGGTCAGGTTGAGGTCGATACCCCGCTGCCAATCGTCCAGGTCCAGGGTACGCAAGGGAGCGTCCCAGTTCTCGCCTACGTTGGGTACCACGATGTCCAGCCCTCCCATTACCTTGGCCGCTGAGGCGGCAACCGCCTGCATTGCCTGCAAATCTTGGGCTGGGGCGGTCAGGTCAAACACCTGCTGGTCAGGTTTGTTGAGACTTCTCGTCAGTTGCGCCGCTGCCTGACGTCCGGTTGCCGAGCCGGTGTGGGTAAATGCCACTTGTGCTCCGGCTTGGGCTAGAACACGCACGATGCCGGCTCCGATGCCGCGGGACCCGCCCGTGACCAGCGCTCTTCTGCCTGTCAGATCGATCGTCAACATGTGCCGCCCCCCTTTCCCAGCCTAACGCCGGAATACTCTAATCATTGCCTGTTCCAAAATGCCCAAAATCTCGTCCGCTTCGGCCGGTTTTAGGATCAGTGGCGGCTTCACTTTGAGCACGTTTTTGCGCACGCCGCCCAAACCGAAAATGGCACCCAGGGATAACCCCTCGCGCCGGATTGTTATCGTCTCTTCTTCGGCCGGCTCTTTCGTCTGCGGGTCGCGCACGAACTCTATGCCGATGTGCAGCCCCAACACGCGGATATCACCCATTTCCGGAAAGTCTTGCTGCAGCCGGCGCAGCCCACGTTCCATGTAAGCGCCCATAGCCCGTGCGTTTTCCAGAACGTTGTCTCGCTCGATGATCTCGATCTGTTTGGCTGCTGCTACCTGCGACAGGGAGTTGTTGGCGAAGGTGTGCAGGTCTTCTGTCTGAGGGCCGAAGCCATCCAATTTGTCGTCGATGATGATGGCTGCCACCGGCAGCCCGGCTCCCAGCCCTTTGCCCAATACGATGATATCGGGCGATACGTCAAAATGGTTGGCGGCAAACCAGCTTCCAATGCGGCAATAGGTCTGGATCTCGTCGAAGATCAACGGCACGCCGAACTCGTCGCAAATCTGGCGCACGCGCTGTAAATAGCGCCTGGGCAGGATGATCTGGCCGCCGCTGGCCTGAATCGGCTCCAGGATGAAGCCGGCTGCCGGACCGTTGATGCCCCGTTGAATGGTCAGGCGCAGCATTTCGGCACACATCAGGTCGCAACTGTCGGGTGCCTGATTGAAGTAGCAGCGGTAACAGTAGGGATTGGGAACGCGGGGCACGCTGTGCAGGAAGGGCAAAAAGTTCTGCTGACCGGTGAAATGTCCCGCCGCCTGGGTGGCAATCCACGAGGCGCTGGCCGCACTGAAGATCGTGCCGTGGTAGCCGTCCCAAAGGGCGATGAATTCCTTACTGCCCGGCCGGTTGCGCAGAGCAATCTTGAAGGCCGATTCGACCGCTGGACCGCCGCCGACGGTGAAGGATACCCGGTTAAGGCTGGCTGGTGCCCGGTCGGCCAGTTGTTGGGCCAGGTAGTAGCGTGGCAGCGAGTTGAACCCCTGGTGGATGTGGGTCATATTTTGCGAGTGCTGGTGAATCACTTCCAGGATCTCCGGATTGGAAAAACCCAGATACATGGCCCAGCTTTGAGAGGTGCAGTCAATGTAACGACGGCCGTTTACGTCTTCCACCCGGACACCCTGGCCCCGCACCAGGACCGGGCCCGGCGTTCCCCCGCCTACCATTACGTGTCGTTCGGCGTCAGTGATATCGGCTGTCGTCATCGCGTAGATTTTTTGTAGGGTCGGGTCCACCTGGCGTCCTCCGTTGGGTGCTGGATGGTCGTTTTACTTCTGGCTACTGTTCCGATGGATGAGTGGCCGTCAGGCGTGTCACCCAACATATCCGCTCGTTACTAATATTATACGTCGCCATTTGTTGTGTCAATCGATGGGCTTCGTGGTATACTGAAAGAGGCGGCTATTGGCCGCGGATGCGTGTTGTACCGTCCCAGGGGGCAGTTCAATTTGTCTGCCGAACATCCCGCCCGTGGCCGGGCGGAGGGTTTCAATGGGAAACGTTTCAAGCGAACACTATCTGGAAATAAAAGAAGGACCACATCTTGGAGCGACGTTTCCCCTGCTGGGAACCGTCGTCACGTTGGGGCGGCACGAAGACAATCACATCGTCATTGATGATCCGCGCGTTTCGCGTCATCACGCGCAACTGACCTGGGATCGCCAGACCTTCGCACTGGAGGATCTGGACAGTGGCAACGGCACCTGGGTAAACGGCCAGCGAATTGCCGGCCGGCGCTACCTGAAGCCCGGGGACGAAATTGGGCTTAGCCCTGAAGTGGTGTTGGTTTATCGTCGTCACAGTCACAGCATTGACGAAACCCAGCCGGTGTCCTTGCCTGAGGAACAGCCGGCGGTGGCTGCGCCAGATGCCGGCGGTCACAAGGGATTCCTCCTGTTTGGTGTCGGCGGCCTGGTCGGGGTGGCGATCGTGGTAGTCGCGCTGGTAGTTGGCGGCGGTCTTATCTGCCTGCTGGGGTCCGGCTCGGGCCAACAAGAGGCCGCGGTGACCCCGGTTGTCGTTGAAGAAGTTGTTCTGCCTACCGACACGCCCGTCTCGACCGCCGCTCCGGCAGAGACCGAAGAGGCCGGGGCCGCGTCGACTTCAGGGTCCACAGCGGCGACGGCGGTGCCGCCTTTCGAATTGGCGCGCCGGGCGACGGTGTTTGTGGCCGCATTCGTCGACAATGCTGACGGCGAGGCTCACACCGGGTCGGGCAGTGTGATCGATCCCCGAGGCTATATCCTGACCAACTACCACGTTGTCTCCGGCACCCGGCTGCAGTATGTCGGCCTCAACAGCCCTCGCCAGGACGCACCCCCTGAGAGTTTCTACAGCGCTGAAATTGTGGCTTCTGACAGCGACCTCGATCTGGCGATTCTGCGTATCAGCGGTGATGTGGACGGCAACCCGCTGGATGGCACATTGATCCTGCCTATTTTGGAGATCGGCGATTCCGATAACGTAAATCTGGGTGATTCCATCGTTGTTCTTGGATTTCCCGGGTTGGGTCAGGAAACGGTGACCTTGACCAAAGGGACGGTGTCCGGTTTTATCAACGATTCCGAGCTCGGATTGAGTCACGGCTGGATCAAAACGGATGCCGAGATCAGCCCCGGCAACTCAGGTGGCGTGGCGATCAATGAAAGCGGCCAGTTGATTGGGGTCCCGACGCGCGTTTTCTTCAACACCGAGTCGGTGGGTGAGATTGGGTTGGTGCGGCCGATCAATTTCGCCCGCGACTTACTGTCTCAAATCCCCTGATCTTTCGGGATTTGCTCCGGGTGCGGCGGCAGCGCGGCGATGGCTGAAAAATAGCCATCCCAGCGCCAGTAGGCCGCCGGCCAGCGCCAGAACGCCAATGATTTTCCGCAACCAGCCGATTGGCTGGCGCCGGACGATGAAACCATCTATGGCCGCTCCCACATCCCCATCCGCCTGCTGGCGAGCCGTTATGGTCACTCGATGCAATCCTTTTGGCAGGTCTTCCGCCAAAGGAATCTCAGCGCCGTAGACTACCTGATTGGCCGCCAGCCCAACCGGCTGGGCTGGCTGGTCGTCCACCTGTACTATCAAGTTGCCTGACTGTGGACGGCGTATACTTACCAGCCACAGATCGGTGCCGTTGAAGGTGAAGCTCATCCGGGCGCCGTCTTGTTGGGCCTGCTGATATCGGCCCAAAACGGCCTGCGAATCTGCTACCGGTTGCCAGCCGGCGTCATAGCTGATGGCCCAATTATCTTCCTGTTGGTAGCCGGGATACATTACTGGCGGAAGGTGGGTCATTCGGCTGATGGCTGTGTACACCGGCAGAGGGGTGAAATCCGGCGTCAGTATGCGGAAATAGTATTGCGGGCTGGTCGTTCGTTCGCTCTCGTCGGCCTGTTTCAAGAACCAGTAGCTGGCCATTCCCACCCACGGCCATTCGGCCTGCAGCCGCTGGTAGGCCAGGACCGCATAGCGCGCTTGCTGCTCCAGGCTGACCCGCCCATAGCTGGCGGCCAGGTCCGAATCGGACGGCAATGCGTTCCAGGCCATTTCCGATAGCCAGATTGGCTTTTCGGCGTCGCCGTTCCTGACCATCACATCCCGGATATACAGCGGGCGCGAGAAATTGATGACGCGCGGTTGCATACGCCGGTCATAGGGACCGGACCACAGGCCGTAGCCCTGCATCGATAGCACGTCGAAATAGGGGGCCGCGCCGGCATCGTACATTTGTTGCAGAAATAGCGCGTCGGTTAGGCCGTGAGGATAGCGGTCCAATTCGATGGTGGCTGCCAGCGCGCCGGCGATGATGACCACGTCCGGGTCGACTGCCTTAGCCCGGGTATAACCGACTTTCAGCAGTTCAACGTACTCGGCCGCGTTGACCGGCTGCTCGCCCCATTCAGGGTAAATGTTGGGCTCGTTCCATATCTGATAATAGTGGATGCGACCCTGATAGCGGCGCACAACGGTTTCCACAAAATCACCGTAGGCATTCAGGTCGTCGGGAGGGGCGAAGGTGCCCTGTTCATCGCCGCTGGCCCGGCTCCAGGCGGGGGGATTGCTCAAGCGGGCGATGATTTCGATATCGTGTTCCTCGGCCAGGTCGACAATCTGGTCGTACTTCTCCCACGAGGAACGCGGCGGGTCGTGGCGGCGGTCGACGTAATCGCCCGGTCCGTGGATCTCGATATCTTCCCAGGGGAACTCTTGGCGGATCCAATGGAAACCGGCGTTGGCCACCATCTCCATTGCCAGGCGGCGTTTGAGGGGGTCGGCTTCGTTTTGTAGGAAAGTGTTGACCCCGTAGGGATTTATCCCGGCATAACGTACCGGAACGTCGTTAGCCAACTGTAATGGCGGCCGGAGCAGGTTGAAACCAAGCTGCACCATACCGACAACTTGCGGCAGCGGTTGTTCCTCACCCGTCAGGTAGAAAACCTGCTCCGAAAGTTGCGGTCCGGCCAGCAGAAGCAGACCGATTACAATCAAACATACGGCAGCCAACCATAAGTAACGAACCATTGCCCTGATTATACCCAGCGCCGCCGAAAAGACGAAAACCGGCCGGTATCTACGACGGTGCCCGGGCCGGTGGCGATGGAAGCACCTGGAATCAGGGTAGTACCCGTCATTTCTTGTGGGCGGACAGGCTGCCACCCACAAGAAATGAAAAGAGATAGAACCGGCCGCCGGCTCGTATGGCCATCCACCGATGAAATGGGGCGCTCCTGCGGTGGGAAGAAACCTTTTTCGATTCTGGGTGTTTCACCTATCAGGCGCCGGCTGTGCCTGGCGGATTGCCTTGCGCATATCCCCGGTAATGGTATACTCCTGACGGTATTTGACCGCCATCGACGACAAATTCCCGATTGTGGAACGCGACCTAAAGATACTGTCTTAATTTTCGACAGCCGCCGGTTGGACAGGCGAATATTCTTATTTAGATGGAGGAAGGCATGTCATCCGATAGAACCTACAAGATGGTGGTGTTGGTCAAACAAGTGCCCGACACGCATCACATCTCCGGGGAGGCGATGAAGGAGGACGGCACGATGAACCGGGCCGCCCTGCCGGCCATCTTCAACCCTGAGGACCTAAACGCGTTGGAGATGGCTCTCCAGGTAAAAGATCAGCACGGTGGAGAGGTGACGGTTCTCACGATGGGGCCGGCCGCGGCTGCCGAAGTCTTGCGCGAATCTTTGTACCGCGGTGCGGACCGGGTGATCTTGCTCAGCGATAGAAAGTTCGCCGGTGCCGATACGCTGGCGACGTCGTATGCCCTCAAATGTGCCATCGAAGAACTGGGCGACTATGACCTGGTCTTCTGTGGCCGCCAGGCCATCGACGGTGACACCGCCCAGGTGGGGCCACAGACTGCTGAGAAGCTGGGCATTCCGCAGATCACCTACGCAGAGACGATTCTCAGCCTGGAGGATGGTGCCATCGTCGTTGACCGGGCGCTGGGTCTGGGGCACGAGATGGTCAGATGTGCTTTGCCCTGCCTGCTTACCGTGGTGGCTTCGGCCAATCAGCCCCGGCCGCCGTCGGCGCGCAGACGTATCGCCTACAAGCTGGCCTCCGTGCCCAGTGAATATCCGGGCCTGGTCAAGCGCTGGCCCGAGTTTGATACGCCGGAGGCGGTGGATGCTTTCCTGGAAGACCACCAGCTGAAAATACCTGTCTGGACGGCGGCCGACATCGGTGTCGAGGAGGATAAGATCGGCCTGGCCGGTTCGCCGACCCAGGTGTACAAGATCAACATGGTGGTGCTCGAATCTTTAGGCAGCAAAGACGTGGCAGCCACTAACGAAGGCATTGTCGAGCTGGTGCACGAACTGGTCAAGGAATACATTGTGGGGTAGGCGAAATGGCAACTGAACGTGATGTGTGGGTTTTTGTAGAACAGAATGAAGGCAAAATCGCCGACGTCAGTCTCGAACTGCTGTCTAAAGGACGCGAATTGGCCGACCAGTTGAACAGTGAATTGGGTGCCGTTTTGTGCGGCTGCGAGGTGGACGACCTGGCCCAATCGGCCGTTCATCACGGCGCCGACCATGTGCTGCTGGCCGACGATCCGGAGCTGGCTGTGTATCGCACGCTGCCGTATGCGCACGTGATTTCCGACTTGGTAAAATCCCGTAAACCGTACATTTTCCTGGTGGGGGCCAGCGTCGTGGGGCGTGACCTGGCGCCGCGAGTGGCCAGTGCGGCGCGGGCCGGACTTACGGCCGATTGCACGGACCTCCAGGTGGGCGATTATTACTCGAAGAAGAATAAGAAGTCGTACGAGAATCTTCTATATCAGATAAGGCCGGCGTTTGGCGGCAATTTGATCGCTACCATCGTCAATCCGGATATGCATCCTCAGATGGCTTCGGTGCGTGAAGGTGTGATGCGTCGTTTGGAGCCTGACCTCAGCCGCGAAGGGGTTATCGAGCGGGTGCCGGTCGAACTTGACGATCAAGATTTGGTCCTCGAGGTGCTGAAACAGGAGAGCAAGCAGTCGAGCGTCAATCTCAAGCAGGCGGCAGTCATCGTCGCCGGGGGCGCTGGTGTCCGCAGCAAGGAAGAGTTCGATCTGATCCGCCAGCTGGCGAATGCCTTGGGCGGTGAAGTCGGCGCCTCGCGCGCCGCCGTCGACGCCGGCTACGTGCCGCATGAGCATCAGGTCGGGCAGACCGGCACCACCGTGCGGCCGCGGCTGTACATTGCCGCCGGCATCTCGGGAGCCGTTCAGCATCGAGCCGGTATGGCCGAATCGAGCAAGATCATCGCCATCAATACCGATCCCAATGCTCCCATCTTCCAGATTGCCGATTATAAGATCGTTGGAGACCTGACTGATGTGATACCGCTTTTGATTAAGGCATTGCGGGAAAAGGCTAAGTAGGGAGGCTGGCAATGGCAGACAATTTTTTCCTGGACAACGCGGACCTGCAATCCCAACTTGAACGGATGGACTTGCAGGAAGTGGTGCGACTGATCGAAAAAGACTACGCATATGCGAGCCAATATCCCGATGCACCCCGCAACTATCTGGATGCTAAGGACAACTACCGCATTTTGCTGGAAGTGTTGGGTGATATCTGTGCCACGGTGGTGGCGCCGCAGGCGGCCGAGGCTGACGAACAGGGCGCGCGACTGATTGAGGGCAAGGTGGTCTACGCCGATGCCACCCAAGAGGCGATCGCTGCCCTGAAGCAGGCCGGTTTCACCGGCGTAATGCTGCCACGCGAGTACGGCGGCATGAACCTGCCTGAGACGATCTACCAGATGATGGTCGAAATTGTCTCCCGGGCCGAAGCGGGTTTGATGACCGTCTTCGGTTTGCAGGAGATTGCCTCGACCATCACCGAGTTCGGCACCGAGGAGATGAAGGCTGACTTTCTGCCGCGCTTCGCGCGTGGTGAGGTCAACGGCGCCATGGTGTTGACCGAACCGGATGCCGGTTCCGACCTGGGAGCAGTGCAGACCAAGGCCATCCACGACGAGGAGACCGACACCTGGCGTTTGAAGGGCGTCAAGCGCTTCATCACCAATGGCTGTGCCGAGATGCTGGTGGTGCTGGCGCGTACCGACGAGCGAACCGCCGACGCCCGCGGCCTGTCGCTGTTCCTGGTCGAGGCCGACGACAGCGTCCAGGTTCGACGCATCGAGAACAAGATGGGTATTCATTCCTCGCCCACTTGCGAGCTGCAGTTCAACGATACACCGGCTCAATTGATCGGCAAGGAACGCTTCGGCCTGATCCGTTATGCGATGGCCTTGATGAATGGTGCCCGGTTAGCGGTTTCGGCCCAGGCCTTGGGAATTGCCGAAGCAGCCTATCGCGAGGCTTACAAATATGCCCGCGAGCGGGTTCAGTTCGATCAGCCGGTTGGCAACCTGCCGGCGGTCTACCGTATGCTGCTGTCGATGCGGGCCGAGATCGAGGCTACCCGCTCTTTGATCTACACCACCAGCGTCTACGTGGATCTGGTCAAAGCCTATGAGCGCTACCTGGCCCATGCAGAGGCGCCGGACAAGGTGGCTAAGCAACGATTGAAGGAAATGTCTCGCCTGTCGGAGACGCTGACGCCGTTGACCAAGTACTACGCCACCGAGATGGGTAATCGGGTCTGCAATCAGGCCATGCAGATCCACGGCGGCGTCGGCTATATGCGTGAGTTCAACGTGGAGCGTCATCTGCGGGATATCCGCGTGACCAACATCTACGAAGGTACCAGCCAGTTGCAGGTGGTGGCCGCGATCGGCAAGATTCTTGGCCACGGGCTGGATAATCTTCTGGAAGGCTGGTCGGACCTGAATTACGGTCCGGAGCTGGAGAAGATGAAGCGCCAGTTGGAGGATGCCAACGGATTGTTGTCGGAAACGGTCGACGTGCTCAAGGCAAGAGACCGCGACATCATCGATTATTACGCCGTCGATATGGTCGAAATGGCGATTGCGGTCGTCAACGGCTGGCTGCTGCTACAGGATGCGCGACTATCCGACAGAAAACGTGACCTGGCGCGTGTCTACCTATCCGAGCAGATACCGCGTATTCACTGCACCGCTTCCCTGATCCGGTCGGCGGATACCACGGCTATGGAAGCCAAAGAGACGGTGCTGACAGATCAGTACTAAGTTCTGGATATTACGGCCGGCCGGGCATATTTTTACCCGGACGCCGAGATACATCTGATAAAAAAAGTGCCTGCACTTCGCCAGTGCGGGCACTTTTTATGAACATTTGTCTCCATCCATCTGCGAGCCCAGACTCACTTGACGACCAGCACCTCAATGCCGGTCTCTTGGCGGATCTTGTCGGCGAATTTGTCGATTTCGCCCGGCTCGAACGAGTGATGATCGGAATCTTCCCGCGGCGCACCCAGTATCAGCGTTGCGGCGTTCACCTCTCGGAGATAGTCAGTCAGCGTCGCGGTCACCGGTCCGCGGCGAACGATTGCCTGGGCCTTTACGCCCTGCCGCTCGGCGCGAGAGCGGGCAATATGCAGCAGCGTGCGGCCCAGGTAGGCCATCTCATCGTCCAGTGCCTGGTCGAGGCGTTCGTTAATTTTTGCCGCGAAACTGGTGTCGACGGCGAAAAAGAAAATCAGCAGAGCATCCCGGTCGCGGGCCAATTCAACGGCTCGCTGTTGGGTGCGCCGGCTGACCTCACCACCCCGGGTAGCACAGACGATGGGACCTGACTTTTGATCGGTTTCTTCGCTCAATGGTCGCCCTTATGTTTCTTTGGCCGCCCGTGGCGGCATAGACCAATCGCTGATAATGTCTATTGCCTCGAGGCGACGGTCGACATCGGTCACGAGTTCTTGATAGACTTCTTCGGCAATCACGCCGCGACGCAAGGCATCTCCCAAGGCCCCGCGCTCGGCCTGCAGTGACTCGCGGCGCGTCTGCAATAACACCGCCCGCTCCAGATCGGCGTGCTCTGTGAACAATTGCGCCATTTCTTCGGTTAGTTGGTCGTTAGTGAGATCATATTCGCTACGCATTGCCTGCCACACGTCGCGATTTAGCAGGCCATCGCGGTGCAACTCCGAAAGGTGACGCAACCCGGCCTGCACGGCGAACATCCGCCCTAACCGCTTCTCGCGAGCGACAATTTGCGGCGGCCTGTCGGCCAACCCCAAACGTTTGAGCAGGAACTGGATGGTGCTGCCCTGGGCCAGGAGGGTAAACAGCACGACGCCGAAGGCCATCACCTCCAGCAAACTGCGCTCCTGAAGGTTGCTGGGCAGACTCAGCGCCAGCGCCAGGCCAATGGCACCGCGCAATCCTCCCCAAAAGAGGACGTGCTGCCAACTTAACGGCAGATAGGCCCGGCTGCGGAATATTCTGACCAGGAGCATCAAGCCGTAGACGGCAACCGCCCGGCTGATCAAAACGGCCAAGACGGCCACGCCGATCGGCGGCAGGTGAGCGATCAACTGGTCGACGTTAATGCGCAGTCCGATCAGGAGAAACACCAGCGAGTTGACCAGGAACGCCAGGTACTCCCAAAAATTGAAAAGGATGATCTTGGTGGTCGGCGACATCCCCTGGGGGCTCATATTGCCGGCCACGATCCCGGCAGCTACCACGGCCAACACGCCGCTGACGTGGACCTGCTCGGCCGTCAGATAGCTACCGAAAGCCAGGACTGTGGTCAATGTGATTTCGATGAAATAGTCATCGATGCGGGCGATCAGCCGTGAGGCCGCCCAACCCAACCCTACGCCGATGGCAAAGCCGCCCACGGCGATACGCAGAAAATCGAACGTACCGGACACCAGGTTGTACGAACCGGAAGAGACGGCCACCAGTGCCAGCTGGAAGACCACAATGGCGGTGCCGTCGTTGAAAAGACTCTCACCCTCGACGGCGATTGCTAACCGGCGCGTGACGCCCAGGTTACGGAACAGTGACACTACCGCCACCGGGTCTGTGGCCGAGATGAGCGCGCCGAAGACGATGGCAACACTGATAGGCAGGTTGATTCCCACCGCCACAATGCCACCCACGATCATTGTACTGAGAACGACCCCCGGAATGGCCAATACCAATATCGGCACCAGGTTTTTCCGCAGGTCGGACAGCTCCAGATGGAAGGCGGCCTGGAATACAAGCGGCGGCACAAAAAGTGCCAGAATGAGTTCGGGGGTGACTTCCAAGGCCAGTTGATGTTCGAAGGTGATGAACAGGCCGACCAGCACCAGGGCCACTGTATACGGCAGGCGGATGCGGCGGACGCCGATAGCGACAACCGACACGACCAACAGCAAAATGATGATTAGGGTTTCGACTTCCAGGAAGTTTTGCATACTGTTGGCTACCTGTTTACGTCAGCAGCAGCATTGATTGAGGTAAATCTGGCAGATGTTTGCCTTGAGCCGGCCCGTCGACAAACCTGTCGACAAGGTGGTGAGACGGTTCAGATCAACTCTGGCCCGTAGACCTGTATGACAATAAGAGGAGGTTCGCCTTTTCTCGAGCTGTCCAAATCGAGGGAAAACGAGCCTCTTACCGATTACTCAAAATCACTACATGAAAACAATGCACCGGACCACCAACAGCGGACGTGCGCGGCACATCTTTGGATATTCAGTTCGATGCAGCGGTTGAGACCAATGAGGCTCTCATCTGCGTGTCGACAGAAAAATCCTACGATTCCACGTCCTTGGCTTTCAATTCGGCCAGGCGAATCTGGGCCTCGGCCCGGGTCTGTTCGGCAGCCAGACGGGCGTCGTCCATCATTGCCTGGAAACGGCTGCGTATCAGACTCTGGGTGTCTCTGCCGGATTGCGGGGCGAACAGGCTGGCAATCATACCGCCAACAGCGAATCCCGTGATGACGCCGGCGACAAAACTAATAAAGCGCTTCATAAATCAAGTCTCCTCAAAAAGCTGGTGCTGGCAAGATGACAATGACGCTGCTGGCTATCCACCGCCAAACAGCCCACCCAGGCAACCCGAGCGGGATTGGAGCATAGCCAGGTGACGTATATCCTGCAACCGCGATTCGACTTCGGCTCTCAGAGCATCACGCCGGGCCTCTTCCTCTCGGCGAAGCTGGGTGATGTTCTGTTCCAATTCTAACATTCGCTCTCGAAGTCGTTTGTTCTCTTCCTTCAGGTTGAAGTTGTCCTGTAGTACCACACCCAGCAGTTCGCGGTTGGCAGCCTGGCTGTTGAGCACTGCCTTCTGACTGTCGGCGACGTTGTGTAGCGTGTCGGTCATGAAGGCAACCGCCGGCGCTAAGGGTAGCGCAGAATCGCTGGTCACCAACTGCCCCGAGCTTCCTTTGTCACCAGTTCCCAGTTTGGATAAGTGTTCGCGCACCTGGTCGTAACTCAGCCCTTCCGTCATCAAACCTTTGATGGTGACCAGGGTTGCCAGGTCTTCGTCTGAATACTGTCGATTTTGTTTCATTTCTGCCGATACTGCAGTCTCGGACAGGAATTCGGCGAATTCGTCGGTCCAGCGATGCAACGTCGAAGCCGATATCTCCAACCGCGACGCGACTTCCTGCAGCTGGCGTAAGCGAGTCGTCTCAGGCATTCCTTGTTTTCACTCCGATTCTATGGATTGGATGGTTCAGTCATCGTCGATGACCCGGTAGCTGGCGTCCACCACCTCGTGATCGGGCTCGGGCGGTACACCGCCGCTCAGTTCGTCACGTAGGCGTTGCACGACACCCGGAGGCGAGAGTTCCACAAACAACTTGAGACTGATCAGCAAAACGGCCAGGTCATCAAGTTGTCCCAAACCCAGCACCGGATCCGGCACCAGGTCTATAGGCGACAACAGGTACAAAATTGCCAGCGGGGGGATCAATTTCAGCCACGTTGGCACTTCGCGACTGAACATCAGCTTCCAGATCAGTCCCACCTGGTGCAACAAATCGCTCAAAAAGCCTGCTGCCTGTTGGATATCTTCCTTCTGCCTCTGGCTTGTCATCGTTCCCTTTTTCTAAGCCTAACACACCAACTGGCGGTTAAACAGCTACCGTTCGGACGTATGTCCGCGTTTCCAACAACCGCTATTATAACGCTGCCCCAAGAAATGGGCAACTAATCTGCATAATCGGCCATTTGTGTCCAACCGGGCGCAATCAGTTCATCGCCCAGGCATAGGCACCGGGACAGGCAAATATAGGGGTCTATCCCAGATTCTTTAAGCGATAAT
>CAZHBM010000023.1:0-19064 GCA_964529945.1 uncultured Anaerolineales bacterium
CGCGGGTCGATGTCGGCCGCCAGACCGGCGCCGACGGCCACACCGGGACTATGCGGGCAATCGTCGCAAGTCCCGTGTTCCTGGCATTCTATATGCAAGGTTTCGTTTTGGAGTTGTTTTCCCACTGGGCTAGCTTTCTGATGGATCGTTGATGGGGTCTGGGTAACTCTCGAAGATGATGCGATCTTGCTCGTCCAGGCGATGGAGCAAATCCGGCCCGATGGTGGCGTTGATACGCTGGGCAAAAAGCTCCATCCACACAAACTGGCGGGTGATCAGTACCAGGTTGTGATTCTGGGTAATTGTAGCACTGGTGTCGAGACTGGTGCTGGCGATCAGTGCCTGCGTGCTATCGCTGACGACGACGACCATGTCGGTCAACTGGTGCAGTTCGCTTTCGATGGGCGGGTGATGAGCTACCTGTCCGAAATGCAGTTGACCGGTTCCTGTCAATAGGGCGCCAATCGACACCTGCCGTTTGTCGGCTGCGTTCAGTTTGGCGCGCAAAGCTTCCAGCGCCTCGTCTGTCAGCACCACAAGCAGTTCGTCTTGCGCTTGGTCGATCATTTGGGCTGCGTAGGAAAAGACTGCCTCACGACCACGGATTGTCCACAGGTAATCCTCCGGGCGGGCGTGGAAAAGAGGGTACAGGCTGTCCCGGAGGCTCTCGAGCAGTTGCTGCTGCTCTTGTTCGTAGCGGTCCAACAAGGCTTCCGGCGGCACGGGCCGGTAAAGCGTGGCGCGGCGATCTTCTGCTTTGAGCACGGCGCCCCGAGCTTCCAGCCGGCCCAGGGCTTCATACACCATAGAACGGGGAACGCCGGCCTGTTTGCCGATCTGATAGCCCGTAGCCGGGCTATCACGAAGCAAAGCCACGTATACCTTGGCTTCGTACTCGGTGAAACCGATAGCTGCTAAGTCCATTACGGGGTCCATCGCGTCTCGCACCGCCCTTAGTAGTAAGTAAGTGAACTACTAACGCGATTATAAACTACCATAGGGGGCCTGTCAAGTTGCGGTTCTACCCGGGGTGTGTCCCATTTTCTTGGTGGATGGCCAAAAAATACTATCTGATTCTATATATTTCTGAAAACAATGTTGTGCGGTCTCTCGCGAACCTACTTAAAATCCAAGCCCGGGCTCCGTCCAATTTCTCCAACAAAAAGATTCGGGACATGCCCTTCTATCCCAGGTGGGGCTGATCTCTTCCGTGGGGTGACCGGCAGAGCCGGCAGCCGGTTTTGTAACCCGGTTCGCCAAACAAAAAAGGGAGCTCTCGAACATCTGCCGGGGGCTCCCTTAAGTCTGTGTTGGTTAACAATCAGGGGGACGTCATTCTACTTTGCCTCACCGTGGCCGGCCAGTTCCACAATTTCCGAGATGCGCGAGTCCAGTTCCTGGCCCAAACCCTCGATGTCGGCATCCAGGAAGCCGCGGATGATCAACGAGACGGCTTCTCGTTCCTCCATCCCCCTCGATTGCAGGTATTCCACCTGTTCCGGGGCGATTTTTCCGACGCTGGCCTCGTGGCTCATCTGCGCTTCGGGGTGATAGGTCTTCAGCCCGGGCACCGATTCGATGAAGCCACTCTCTGCCGAGTCGATCAGCATACCGGCGCAATCCACGTGGGCCCGGCAGCGATTGTTACCGACCAGGAATCCCCGCTGGAACATCAGGCCGCCGGTGCATACGCCGCGATGGGCCAATTCAGCCCCGCTGTCTTCGCCGTTCAGATATACCTCACCGCCGGTGTCGATGTACGAGCCCTGGGAGCCCAGAATGACGGTCAGGTACTTTGCCGTGGCGCCTTTTCCGTTCAGGTAGGTCTTGGGATTGCTCTCGATGCGCAGGCCGGGGCGCAGGGACACGTAGTTGCTGACGAATTTTCCGCCATCGTCGACAACCGTCGTCGCCCGCGGTTTGACCTCGACGCCCGCCCCCCAGCTATGGATCATCGTGTTGGTCAGCGTGGCGTTCTTGCCGACGTACATTTCACTGACCGCCAGGTGCACGCCATCCCTGACCTGGTGCCCGGTGGTGCAGCCGGTGATTAAGTGCAACTCGGCATCGTCCTCCAGGATGACTACGTTGTGCACCTTCTGCGACAGGCTGCCGTGGGCCATGTACAGGCCGGCCTGGGCCGGCTTTTCGATCTTGGTGCCCTTCTTGACCCAGATGAAATAGCCCTGCGGCACCGGGTCGGCGGCCACCGCCCGCGTGACCTCGTCCTGGTTGGGGTCGACCGTCTGGAAGAAATACTTCTCTCTCAACCAGTCGTATTTCTCCAATGCCTGCGCAATGGGCATCATCTCGAGGCCTTCGATGAACGTCTGCACGCACAGCGGCAAATAGTCGCGCAATACGTAGGTGGCCGAGCGTTTGTCGTCTTTTACCAATACGCCTACGTCCGCCAGCGCGGTTGCATCTTTATCTTCAACTTGGTCCGTCGTGATCAGGTCGGTCACTACGAATCTCCCTCCCGCATGCAGCACACGCAAGCTTCATAACCCTGTTGGCCGATGGTGTCGAGCATCAATTGCGGATGCCCCGAACAGGCAATGCGTCCATCCAGCATAATGTGCGCCTTGTCGGCCCGGATGTAGTTCAGAATGTGGCCTGTATGGGTGATAACCAGGCCCGATTGCCGTCTTACCGGCCGGGATGGGTCTTTGGCGAACAACTGGTTGGCCAGGCGGCCCACCAGGGCCAACGATTCGAGGTCGACTCCCGATTCGGGCTCGTCCATCATGCTGAACTTGGGCTCGCTGACCAGGAGTTGGAGTAATTCGGCCCGCTTGATCTCGCCGCCCGACAGGCCGGCGTTGACGTCGCGGTCCAGGAACGGCTCCATCCGGGCTTCCTTGACCAGCTTCATCACCTCATCGTGGGGGATGGCGTCGCGGGCCACCTCGTAGTCGATGATGTTGCGCAGCTTGACGCCGGTAATCGTCGGTGGTCGCTGCTGAGAGATGCCGATGCCCATTCGCGACCGCCGGGTGATATCTGCATAGGTAATGTCCTGGCCGTCAAAGATTATCTGTCCTTGGGCCACCCGGTAAGCGCTGAAGCCCATAATCGTCATCATCAAGGTTGTTTTGCCGCTGCCGTTCGGCCCCAGCAGCGCGTGAATTTCCCCTTGCGGGATGGCCATATTGATGTCGTGCAGCAATGTCTGGCCGTCGACGTCGACGTATAGCCCTTTGATTTCCAGCATATTGACCATGGTCTAATCCCTTAAGCACTCCACTTGCAGACTAAGAACCGCTCGGTGCAGTTCGTTTGGCTGTGCCTCTTTCTTGACAGCTCGACCATGCATTATACAGCATCATTTTTGCCTTGTCAGATTCGACAGGCGAAAGGTGTGCCTCCCATTTTCTGGGTAGGCGACCACGTGAGCCGGTGACTCGTTTTTATGTCTTTTCTATTAATTGTGGGTGGAAGCATTCCACCCACAATTAATAGAAAAGATTCTCCAACAAGAATTTGGGACAGACCCGGACGAAAGTGCGCCTTCAACCGGTGCAGAAGAGCAGGCCGAATGGACAATAGTAACGGGGGACTTGGGTGAGTCCCCCGTTGTATACCAGCCTTGTTATCATAGATTGTTGCTTCGGCGGCAAAAAACCGGCTACTGGTAGCCGCCGCTGGTGGCCGCCACGCCGCGTTGTTCACGGATCTTGTCTTCGTAGCCGCTCTGCCAGTAGGCGGCAATCGGATCGACCGGCACGCCCATCTCCTGGCGCACCTGGGCCAGCAACGGGCGAACGTCGGTGCGATAGGCTTCCGTCAAGATCAGGTGAGCGCCCAATACGTCTTGCGCTTGCTGCGCCTGGGCCAGTTTCTCTCGTGGCACCAGCAAAGACCTGGCGTAGGCTTCCTGGCAATTCAAGACCGAGTAGATCATCGGCGCGACCTTGCCTTCGATGTTGTGGCACTGGTCGATCATGTAAGCCACCTGGCGCGAGGTGCCCTTCGCCGGTTCCTCGCTGCCCAGGGCGGCGCCTGTCAGCTCGTTGTAGATCAGGAACAGCTCGTAGGGATTGACGCTGCCGACAATCAGGTCGTCGTCGGCGTATTTGCGGTTATTGAAATGGAAGCCGCCCAGGCGGCCTTCGTCGAGCAGGAAGGCCACGATCTGCTCGATGTTTACGCCCTGGGCGTGGTGCCCCAGGTCTACCAGCACCTGCGCCTCCGGCCCCAGCTTCAGGCACATTGCGTAAGAGGTGCCCCAGTCCGGCAGATCGGTGGTGTAGAAATAGGGCTCGAAGAACTTATATTCCAACAGCAGGCGACTCCCGGCCGGCAAGTTTTGGTAGGCGGTTTGCAGGCCTTCTTCAAACCGTTTCTTGCGGCCGCGCAGGCTGTCCTGGCCGGCGAAATTGGTGCCGTCGGCAAACCACAGGCTGAGAATGTCGCTGTTTACCTTGGTCATAATGTCGCAGCATTCCAGGATGTGGTCGATGGCCCGTTGCCGGATGGCCGGGTCCGGGTGGCCCAGGGAACCCAGCCGGTATTCGTCGTCCTGAAACAGGTTGGGGTTGACCGCGCCGATGCGAATTCCCTGCTGTTCGGCGTACTGGCGCATGGCCACGTAATCGTCATCTTCCGGCTTGTCCCAGGGGATATGGATGGCCACCGTAGGGGCGATGCCGGTCATCTTTTGGACCATGGCGGCATCGTCCATTTTTTGGCGGGTCGTGGTGGCCGCCCCAGGCCAGGCGAATGCTTTGAAACGCGTGCCGCTGTTGGCATAGCCCCAACTGGGAGTCTCGATGTGTTGTTCCTTCAACGCTTCCTTGACGGCATTCAGATCGATGCCCTGTTCCTGGAGCTCGTCGGCCAGAATGGAGTAGGCCTTGTTGTGGTGACTCATGGAGACTGTCTCCTTTCGATGTTACCGATCTAAAGGGCGGCCGAATGCGGAGGATGTCTTTTGGCATCGGCTGCCGTTTCCCGGGTGAGCCAAAATGGCCAAACAGCCTGCCGCTGCGTCGGTCGGCAAAGCCTGCTGTTCAGCGCTTGGGTTCGTGCAGGCTGTCGTTGGACCGCAACGGAGAGAAAGATGTGCCGTTCCATTTATAACGGTCTGCAGGTTGAATATAACAGTGAAGTACCTTCTCTGCAACCTGTGATGTCCATTGGACGCGCCCTGTCCACCAAACGTTGCGCCCGACCGGTCCGCCTGTCCTCGTCTTACCGTGTGCAACCAGTCCGCGACTGGTTGCCCGGCGGGTGGCCTCTTGGCAAGCGCCGGGTGATCCTCTAACGAGGGCAGGCGCACCCGCCGCGAGCGAGGAAGGTGAAGTCTGACAAGGTGTTATCGCCTCAACGAAGGAGCCTTCATTCCCAAAATATTGTGTCCGGCCAGTCACGGACTGGCCGGGGAGACATCTGGTTGTCCGGCGGGTCGCGGACCCGCTGAGAGCGGGGGGTGAAAGCGCTGCCGGTAAGGTTTGTCTCCGGGCACAGCCTGCCTGTCCTCGCCGGGGGACGACCGGTTGCCTGGCGGGTGGCGCACCTGCCGCGAGCAGCGAAAGGGGGCGTGGACTGCCCGGAAGACCAAAAAACCTGCTCAGTATCCTTCACTGGCGGATTGTGACCTGGTGGAAGTGTGCTAGAATTAGGGCGCTATGAGAGTGATGGGCCGGTTTCTGCAACGTAACAGACTGATTGTATTCTTGGTATTGGTCTCCATCTTTGCCTGGGCGCCCTTGCTGACGTCGGCCTATTTCTTCCAGGCCCACGATGCCCCTCACAGCGTCTTCTTCCTGGAGGAGTTCGACCAGACCTTTCAGGACGGCTACCTCTGGCCGCGTTGGGCACCCGACTTCGCCTTCGGTTACGGTTACCCGCTCTTCAATATCTACGCCCCGCTGGCCTTCTACGTGGCTGAGATATGGCATTTGCTGGGCTTTGGGTTTGTCGGTTCGGTCAAGCTGATGTACGTGCTGGCCACTCTGGGGGCGGGCCTGGCCATGTATGGCTACGTCAGAAGTGTGATGGGAGATCTGGCCGGCGTCTTGGCCGGCGTGACCTACGTGTTTGTCCCGTTTCACCTGGCCGAGCTGTTCGTGCGCAGTGCCTTCCCGGAGTACGTGGCCCTGGCCCTGTTACCGCTGGTCCTCTGGGCGTTCACGGCCCTTGTGCGCCAACCTTCGCCAAAACGGGTGGGGTTGGCCGCGTTGGCCTACGGCGTGTTGGCACTCACTCACCACACGACCCTCTTCACCTTCACGCCCTTCCTGATGCTGTACCTGCTGTTTGTCCTGGCGCTCAAGTGGCGCCGGCTCGGCCTGGTCTCTGCCTGGCGAAGTGCCTGGCCGGCGATGGCTGCCGGAGTCCTGGGTGCCTGCCTGGCCGGCATTTACCTGCTACCGCTGGCCGCTGAAGGGTCATACGTCAAGGTGTCGCAATGGACGGCCTACAATTATGCGTTTGGCAATCACTTCGTCTATTTCGCGCAGTTGTTGGCACCTTTTTGGGGATATGGTTATTCCGGGCCGGGTTTGTTGGATGGTATGCCCTTCCAATTGGGGGTTGTGCCCTTGGCGCTGGCCCTTGCAACCGCCGTGGCGCTCCTGGCCGGCCGGCTAAACGGCCGCCGGCGGGCGCGGACCGGTTCCGCACTGCCGGGAGTCGGCGCCGTCGCCGGTTTCTTCCTGGTCGTGCTGGTGGGTACGGCGTGGTTGATGTCCCCGGCCGCCGACTTCGCCTGGAAAGCGTTGCCGATTGCCAGCCTGGTTCAGTTTCCGTGGCGTTTGTTGGGCATCGCCGTTTTAAGTCTGGCCGTATTGGCCGGGGCTTTTGTCCCCCTGTGGGAGAACGGCCTGGCCGTCCATCCGGACGGCGCGCAGCCAGACGGCCACTCCGGGGCCGGTGGCCGGGTTCCGGTGGAGCTTTTGTTGCTGGTGCTGGTTATTGCAGCCGCATCGTTTGCCTACACGTTGCCCCAATATACGGACATAGAAGCCTGGCGCGAGACTCCTGAAGCGGTTATACGCTGGGACCGCTTCTCTCCCGCCGACCGGGTGGCCATGGTCTCGTACACCGACGAGCAACCTGTCACCAGCCCGATGGAGGCCGCCTACCTGGACCACCAGCCGTTGGAGGTGGCCGCGATTCTTGAGGGCGACGGGCAGGTGAAGACGCTGCGTCACGGCGGCGCCTCCGACGAGGTGCAGGTGCAGGCGTCGGGGCCGGTGGTGCTGCAGTTCTACACCTACGACTATCCGGGCTGGCAGGTACGGCTGGACGGCGCACCAGTGCCCTACACGCACCGGCCGCCCTATGGCCTGATAACGGTCGACGTGCCGGCGGGTCAGCACACCCTGGTTTTGCAGATGGGCAGCACGCCGGCCAGGCTGGCAGGCAGTCTGCTCAGCCTTTTGTCGTTGCTCGCCGTTGTGGGATGCCTGGTGGCCCGCCGCATTTGGCGGGCCACTGACCGGGTGCTATAATGGCGCCAATGAGCGAGTATTCGGAATGCGTCCAATGTGGCGCCAGGATTTCCCCCGACGAGAATTGTTGTCCCGTTTGTGGGTGTGTCAGCCAAACGCAGCACAAACAGCGCCGGTGCCCCAATTGCGGTTCGCCGGTAGCGGCCAAAGCCACGACCTGCCTGACCTGTGGTGCCGTCCTCGATTCGCGCAGCGGTTCGGGTTTGCCGGCTTACCTTTCCTGGATGCGGTTGGTTCTGGTGGCGTTGATGGGCGTGATGTTGGTGGTGGGCTGGCTATGGTGGCGGGGACAGGCGCCGGCCGATGTCGAGCAGCCTACGCGCACGGCCCTGGCAGTGCTGCCGCCCACGCCGACGGCTACGGCCACACCTGCCCCGACAGCCACCACCGTGCCAACGCCGACCTCTCCGCCGGCTTCTCCTACACCGATCATCCATGTGGTGGAGGCCGGAGATACCGTCGTGGGCATCGCTTCCATTTATGGTGTGACGCCCGAATCGCTTATGGAAGCCAACGACCTGACCGATGAGACGGCGCGTTTGCTGCATAGCGGGCAGGAGCTGCGTATCCCTTCCGGCGGTTCTGTGGGAGGCCTGTTGTCCTCAATGCAGCCGGCCCACCAGGTCATTCACGTCGTCCAGGCGGGCGATACCATCGGCTCCATCGCCATGCAGTATGACACCGCCATGGATGTTATCCTGGTGGCCAACGGCATGGCCGGCGGAGATTTGATTTACGTCGGCCAGGAAATCGTCGTGCCGCTCGATCCGCCCACCCCCACGCCGACACCGACGGATACACCCACGCCCACACCGACTCCCGGTCCCCCCTTTGGCGCGCCGGATTTGTTGATGCCCTTCCAGGGGCAGCAGTTCAGCGCGTCACAAGCCGAGATAACCTTGATGTGGACCAGCGTCGGCATTCTCGGCAAAGACCAGGCCTACCTGGTCGAAATCAATCAGAAGGGGCAGAGCCAGCCGATTTGGCACACGACCCAGGCCACATCGTGGCGCCTTCCCGTCGAAACGTTGCCGCCGGGGGCCAATCGCGACTTCACCTGGTTCGTGATGGTCGTTCAACGGGCCTCGACTGACTCCGACGAAGCCTATCAATGGCAACCTATCAGCCTCCCCAGTGAGACGCGCCGCTTCACCTGGCGTTGATTGCGGCGCCGGTCCCCTGCAGCGGCGTTAGCCAGGCGACGGTTTGGCGATGGTTGAATCGTCAGCCATTAGCTGCCTGACCACATATACAAGCCTCCCCACACATGCTATAATTGTATCGACGACAGTCACCATTCGGCCTACACCGGGTGGTGATACATTCATGAACAGCGCCAAACAGGCAGATTTGTGTAGATAAACCAATCTCTTTCTGTTCGGTCGGGCTGTTTGAGGGAACCATTCAGTGGATGGTTTCGTCATATTAACCAGATGGGCTCGGGACGGTCCAAATCGGATGTTGCCCACGTCCCATCAAATCGTAAACCAAACTTGGTGTAGGTATAGATAGGGAAAGGGGTAAAACAAGATGAAACGGTTTAAGTCTGTTGTGATGTTGACAATCGTCGCGGCGTTGCTGTTGAGCTTCGCCTTTGTATTGGGCCATGGATTTGCGGCGACCGCCGCGCAGGCGCAGGCCGAGTCGATGGCCGGCAGCATTACTGTTGTGGGCGAAGGTACCGTCAAGATCAAGCCCGATATTGCCCAGGCGACCATCGGGGTGGAAATTGTCAAGCCGACGGTTGAAGAAGCCAGTGCGGAAGTGTCCAAGACGATGGACGCGGTGGTGGCAGCCCTGAAGAAAGAGGGCATAGCCGACAAGGATATGCAGACCTCTAACTACAGTGTCTGGACTGACCAATCTTACGCTCAAGACGGCAGCCAGGGAAAAACCGCCTACCGGGTCAGCAACCAGGTGAATGTCACTATCCGCAACCTGGATAAGGTGGGCGTGGTGTTGGACGCCGCGATGCAGGCCGGCGCCAACAACATCTACGGCGTCAACTTCAGTCTGGCCGACAGTTCCCAGGCAGAGTCACAGGCCCGCAAAGAGGCCGTGGCCAATGCAAACGAGAAGGCGCAGGAACTGGCCGACTTGACCAATCTCAAGCTCGGTCCGGTGGTCAGCGTCAGTGAAATTGTCGGTAACACCGGTATCGTCTATTCCGGCAGCAAGATGGCAGTTGCCTCCGGTTTGGGCGGCGGGGGGCCTATTGCGCCCGGTGAACTGGAAGTCTCGATTCAGCTCCAAATTGTATACTCTGCCATTCAGTGACACGTGTAAATTAGTGGTCGCCGGCGCCGGGCAACGCTTCATAGGCGTTGCCGGCGCCGGCGACCTGAACCGGCGAGGACAACTCTCCCTATGATTCGGCTTGGGCGCAACTCGAGAATCGAATGGGTTCTACGTATTCTGATTTCGGTCGTCGTCCTATTCGGGCTGGCGCTGGTGGGTCTGGTCCGTTGGCTGGTGGTCGATTTGCCCTCGCCGGATCGTCTCTACGAGCGTGCAGCCAGCCCATCGACGCGCATCTACGACCGGGACGGCCGCCTGCTTTACGAAATCCTGGATCCCCACGGGGGATCGCATACGCCGGTTCCCCTGGAAAACATTCCCCAAAGTTGCATCGATGCGACGGTGGCCACCGAGGACGCCAGTTTCTACACCAATCCCGGCGTCGACTTACTGGCGATCGTACGCGCCCTGTGGATCAACCTGGAAGGCGGAGAGGTTCTGTCCGGAGGCAGTACCATCACGCAACAATTGGCGCGCAACCTGTTGTTGCTGCCGGAAGAACGAACCGAAGTCAGCCTGGAACGCAAGCTGCGTGAGGCCATCCTGGCCTGGCGGCTGGCGCGGAACTATAGCAAAGATGAGATACTGACGCTGTATCTCAATGAATCGTATTACGGCAACCTGGCCTATGGCATCGAAGCGGCTGCGCGCACCTATTTCGCCAAGGGGGCGGCCGAACTCGATCTGGCCGAATGCGCCTTGTTGGCCGGTTTGCCGCAGTCTCCGGCGGCTTACAATCCGTTGGAGAATCCCCAGGCGGCCGAGGCGCGCCAACAGGTGGTGCTGGGGCTGATGGCCAAACACGGCCACATCACCGCCCAGGAAGCAGAACTGGCCGGTCGCGAGGAATTGGGCTTTGCTTCGGTGCCGTTTCCCATCGAGGCGCCGCATTTCGTGATGTACGTGCGCGGCCAATTGGAGAAGGAATTTGGTCTGGAGGCGCTCTACACGCAGGGGCTGCAGGTCTACACCACGCTCGACCTGGACGCTCAAAATGCGGTCCAGCGACTGATGCGCTTCCGGCTGGAGCAGTTGGCCGATACCCGCAACGGGCAGCCGGCGCGTAACGTGCACAACGCCGCCGTGGTCGCGATGGACCCGACCAGCGGAGAGGTTCTGGCTATGGTCGGCAGCCCGGATTATTTCGACCCCAGCATCGATGGCGCCGTCAACGCCACCATGGCGACCCGCCAGCCGGGTTCTTCCATTAAACCCATTACCTATGCGGCGGCGATGGACCCCGGCCAACCCAACCCGCTGACGGCGGCGACGATGGTCGTCGACGTGCGTACCGCCTTCGTCACCCGGGAAGGTATGCCTTACGTTCCCCAGAATTACGATTTCCGTTGGCACGGGCCGGTGCTTCTGCGCCAGGCGCTGGCCTCCAGCTACAACCTGGTAGCCGTCAAGGTGCTGGACTACGTGGGCATTGACGATATGACCGCACTGGCACGGGCGATGGGCATCACGACCTTCGACGATGCCGACCGTTTTGGGTTGGCACTGACTCTGGGCGGTGGCGAGGTGCGGCTGCTGGAGTTGACCGGCGCTTACAGCGCCTTTGCCAACGGCGGATACCGGGTCGAGCCGGTGACGATTCTACGCGTGGAAGACGCCGACGGCCGCCAATTGTATACCGCTGGCGGGGGTCTGGGGCCGCAGATTTTGGATCAACGTGTCGCCTACTTGATCACCAACATACTAAGTGACAACATGGCCCGCGCGTCTGCCTTCGGCGAGGGCAGCCCGTTGCACCTCTCGCGCCCGGCGGCAGCCAAGACCGGCACGACCACCGATTGGCGCGACAACTGGACGGTCGGGTACACGCCGGACTTGGTGGTCGGTGTGTGGGCTGGCAACGCCGACAACGCGCCCATGCGCCACGTCACTGGTGTGGCCGGGGCGGCGCCCATCTGGCACGACGTGATGGAAACCCTGCTCAAGGGGCGTCCGGTACGCCCATTCCAGCAGCCGGACGGCCTGGAACGTGTCCAGGTGTGTGCCGATAGCGGGTTGCCGCCCGCCAGCGCGGCGGATGGGCAGGCCGGAAACCGGCCGGCAGTCGGCAAACCGGCCGGCCTGGCGGCCCACACGGCCGTTAGCGACTTTCGCCAACCGGCCGCCTGCTCCAAAACGGTCGAAGAGCTTTTTATTGCTGGAACCGAGCCGGTCCGGGTCGACGATTGGCACTGGACCTACCAGATTGACGAGCGCAACGGGCTACTGGCCGGTCCTGATTGCCCACCCCAATATGTGATCAACAAACGCTACACCCTTTATCCGGCCGAGGCCGGTGATTGGGCGCGCCGGCAGGGCATTCCCCGGCCGCCGCGCGACTATTCTCCTTTGTGTCCGCTCGAGGTTGAGAATACAGTTGGGGTGAATGCCGGCAGTGTCGTCTCTTTGCCGGCCGATGCGACCGGCGGGTTGGTACTGACCAGCCCTGATCAGGGAAGCCAGTATCGTTTGTCGGCCGAGATTCCTAAAGATTTCCAGCAAGTGCTGGTCCAGGTGCGTCCGACGGACAACGTCGCCCTGGCCGATGTTACCTTGATGGTGGATGAACGGCCGTTGCTTACTGTGACTCAGCCACCCTACCGGGCTTTATGGCCCATGGCCGCCGGATCTCACGTGTTTACGGCGGTCGGCCGGGACGGACAGGGGGGACAGCTTTTTGCCAATCGAGTGACGATCGAAATTGTAGAATAACCGCCACTGAGCGGTAGCCTTAAATGCCTTACTATATGGTTGATCAGTTCTTTACGCGGGAGGCGAACAATGAAATCCGGATCAACGTTTGGAAACGTAATCAGGCGCAGGCTTGGCCTGGCCGTGTCTCTGTTGTTTATTCTCAGTATGCTGCTGCCGGCTTGCCAGGTGCCGGGCAACGTGACCCGAAGTATCGGTGTGACGTCCGCTGAGCCGGCGACGACGACGGATGAGGCCACGGTCGAGTCTCTGGCCGAGCCGACCATGGCGCCTCCCACGCCTGAGCCATGGCCGCCGCGAATCGTGCGCACCGCGCCGGCGGCCGGCGAGGAGCAACCGGTTGACGCGCCGGTCAAAATCGTGTTCGATCAGGCTATGGATGAGGGTTCGGCCGAGGCGGCTTTCAGCATTGAACCGGCCGTCGACGGGTCCATCACCTGGCCGGCGTCGAACATTCTGCAGTTCAATCCGGCCCAGAGCCTGGAGCACGGCAGCCAATACATTGTGCGCGTCACCGGTGACGCCAAGAGCAAGGCCGGGCTCGGTCTCAGGGAGCCGATTGAATTTGACTTCACCACCGTCGGTTACCTGGAGGTGGCCAACGTTCAGCCTGCGCCGGACAGCCAAGAGATTTCGACGGATGCGGTGATAATGGTCATCTTCAACCGTCCGGTTGTGCCCTTGACGGCCATCGAAGACCAGAACAAGTTGCCCCAGCCGCTCGTCTTGGTGCCGCCCGTGCAAGGTAAGGGCGAATGGCTGAACACGTCCATTTACCAATTCATTCCCGACCAGGGGCTCGAACCGGCGACCAGCTACAAGGCCAGGCTCTCCAGCAGCCTGACCGATGTCAGCGGCGGCACCCTCGAGAAGGACTATACCTGGCAGTTCACGACCATTATGCCGGCGGTAGTGACCACTTCCCCGGTAAACGAGGGCATCTACGTCAGCATCCAGCCGGGCATCGACGTGGCATTCAACCAACCCATGGACCACGAGGCGGTCGAGCAGGCGTTCGTCTTGCAGGATCAGCAGACGGGTGAGCCGATCAGCGGCACGTTCGAGTGGCGCAGTGAAGGCCTGGCGCAGCCCGAGGGCAAGGCTTACCAACCCTACAGCTTCAAATGGTCGCAGGGTGAGGGCCCGGCGGTCGTCGGCGTCGAGACCATGCGCTTTACGCCCGATAAGCCGTTGGAGTTTGGGACCGCCTATCAGGCCGACATCCCCAAGGGGACGGCCGGCGCCCAGGGCCAGGCCGGCACTCTGGAAGACTACAGTTGGAGTTTCACCACCATTGAGTACCCGGCCATCGTCAACACCTATCCGGCCAATGGGGATGAAGCCGCCGATCCCTGGGGCGGGTTGGAGGTCAGCTTCTCCAGCCCCATGGATCCCGATTCGATCAACGGCAATTTCGTCATCCGGCCGGTGATTTCACCGACCCAGGTGTTTACCTACTGGTGGGACAGCAACACGCAACTGCAAATATCTTTCCCCACCGATGCCAGCAGCGACTATCAGGTCACGTTCAGCCGCAACGTTCGCGGCCGTGACGGCCAGAAGTTGGGCCGGGACACGACCGTAAGCTGGCACACACGTGCCTACGGGCCGCAAGTCTACCTGTACAATTCCGGCCGCATCAACACCTTTTTGGCCTATACGCCCACTCTGGTTTACTACAACGTCAGAAATCTCAGCCAGGTGGACTTTGCGCTGTATCGTATGCCGCTCAAGGACTTTCTCAAGGCCTCCGGCAATTCCGCCTGGGAGTTTTGGGACGGATATTCCGGTTCGCGCGACGACCTGATCCGCACATGGACGCAGAAGGTGCAGCCGGAGCTGAACCAGACGGCCATCTACAAAACCAACGTAACCGGGAAGACGGACGGCAGCCTTGAGCCGGGTATCTACTACCTGGAGGTCAGCACGACGGAAGAGGTCGTCTATCCGGAGGCTGTCGGTTACGACCGGTTGCCCTTCCAACGCGAAATATTGGTGGTATCCAACCGCAATTTGACCTTCAAGACGACTTCCACCGACTCCCTGGTTTGGGCGACCGACCTGGCCTCAGGTCAGGTGGTACCCGGATTAGACGTCCAGGTCATGGACGGTGATGGCAACGTTCTGACGGAAGGCAAGACGGACAAGAATGGGGTCTTTGAAGGCGAGCCACACAAATCAATCGATCCGTGGGAGACGGTCTACGCCTTTGTGGGCGACCCGGATCAACCCGACCGGGATTTTGCCGTTACTACCAGCAATTGGAGTGATGGCATCTCGCCCTGGGACTTCAATCTGTCGGTCGAGAACTACGTGCAGCCGGTCAACGCCTACTTCCTGACCGACCGCACCATCTACCGCCCGGGCCAGAAGGTTTACTTCAAAGGCATTCTGCGCGAAGACGACGACGCCCACTATTCTCTGCCTACCAGCGATGCCCAAATGGACGTGACCATCTACGACCCGCAAGGCACCAAGGTGTTCGAGGATAGCCTGACGGTCAATGAAATGGGCACCGTTCACGGCGAGTTCGACCTGGGTGAAGAAGCTGCGCTGGGTGGCTACTCGATAGAGACCACTTACAACGACTACTTCTTCAGCACCAGCTTCCAGGTGGCCGAATACCGCAAGCCCGAGTTTCAGGTGGCCGTGGAGACAGACAAGCCTGAATACGTGCAGGGCGACAAAATCCAGGTCTCGGCGCTGGCAACCTACTACTTTGGTGGGCCGGTGGCCGATGCCGACGTGCAATACTCGATCCTGTCGGCCGACTACAGCTTCAACTACAAAGGCAAAGGTTGGTGGGACTTCACCGACTACGACAATGGGCGCCAGCCGCAGTTCTATAGCTCCTACGGCGAGCTGTTGGCCCAGGGGACCGGCACCACGGATGCCGAAGGCCGCTTCACCTTTAGCGTCGACGCCGACATCGCCGAATACACTTCCAGCCAGCTCTTCACGCTCGAGGTGACCGTCACCGACATCAACGACCAACAGGTCAGCAGCCGGGCGGAAGCGGTGGTGCACAAAGGCTTGTACTACATCGGCCTGCGCCCGGAGCGTTACGTGGGGCAGGTGGGGCAGAAGAACTCAGTCAATATGATTACGGTGGACTGGGACAGCCAGCCTTCACCCAATCGGGACGTACAGGTGGTGTTCGCCGAACACAACTGGTACAGCGTGCGTAAGCAAGCCGAGGACGGCCAGTACTATTGGGAAAGTACGGTGGAGGACATACCCGTCTACACCACCACGGTCACCACCGACGCCAAAGGTACGGCGGCTGCCAGCTTTGTACCCAAGTCGGGCGGTGTCTACAAAATCCTGGCCACCGGTGAGGATGAAGACGGCAACCAGATCCGCAGCTCGACCTACATGTGGATCAGCGGCAGCAAGTTCATCAACTGGCGCCAGGAGAACAACGACAGAATCGACCTGGTGGCCGACCAGCGCCAATACCAGGTGGGTGATACGGCTACCATCCTCATCCCGCATCCTTATCAGGGCGAGGTTCAGGCGCTGATCACCGTCGAGCGCGGCCACATCTACCAACACTGGGTTCAGACGTTGGAGACCAACTCGGAACAGATAGAGATACCGATCACCGAGGAGATGATCCCCGACGTGTTCGTGTCGGTCGTCATCGTCAAAGGTGAGGACAAGACCAATGCCTTGCCCAGTTTCAAGCTCGGTTACGTCCAGCTTCCTATCGACGTCACGCAAAAGGAAATCACGATTTCCCTGACACCCGATAAGAAGGCCGGTGAAAACTACCAGCCGGGCGAGGAGGTGACCTACAGCATCGAAACCACCGACAGCCAGGGCGATCCGGTCGAGACCGAACTGGCGCTCAGCCTGGTGGATCTGTCGGTACTTTCCCTGGCCGATCAACCACAGAACATCGTCGACGCCTTCTGGCGCCAGCGCGGGCTGGCCGTCAATACCGCCAGCGGATTGACCCTGTCGGCCGAACGAATTAACCTGGCCATAGCGCCGGAAGCCAAGGGTGGCGGCGGCGGTATGGGCGACGAGTTCGGCGTCGTGCGGCGCGAGTTCCCTGACACCGCCTACTGGAATCCGGTGGTCGAAACGGATGCCAAGGGGCAGGCTTCGGTGTCGGTCAAATTGCCCGACAATCTGACGACCTGGCGCCTGAGCGCCTGGGGCGTCACGGCCAAGACGCTGGTAGGCCAGGCCAACACGGACATCGTCAGTACCAAGGACCTGCTGGTGCGTCCCGTCACGCCGCGCTTCTTTGTAGTCGGCGACAAGGCCGAGCTGGCAGCCGTGGTCAACAACAATACCGATCAGAAGCTGGACGTCGAAATCGCCTTCGAGGCCACCGGCCTGCAGATCAAAGATCCTTCCCGGCAGAGCGTCACCGTCCCGGCCAGGGGTAAGGCCCGCGTTGCCTGGTCGGTGGTCGTTGAAAGCACCGACCAGGTCAAACTGCAGTACGGTGCCAAGGCGGGCGATCTGACCGATGCGTTGGAGATGACCTTGCCGGTCTATCGTTACAGCACGCCCGAGGTGGTGGCCACCGCCGGCACCATCGAGTCGGACGGCGAACGGGTGGAGGCGGTTGTCCTGCCATCCAGTTTCGACCCGACCCAGGGTGAACTGTCGATACAACTTGACCCGTCGCTGGCGGCCGGAATGACCGACAGCCTGGACTACCTCCAGCATTTCCCGTACGAATGCACCGAGCAGACGGTCAGTCGTTTCCTGCCCAACGTGGTCACTTACCGCGCCTTCAAGGAGTTGGGACTGGATAAACCCGACACAGAGACCAAGTTGGCCGGCCTGGTCGGCGTCGGGCTGCAGCGACTGTACAACCAGCAGCACTACGATGGCGGTTGGGGCTGGTGGCTGGCCGACGACTCCGACCCGTTCCTGACGGCTTACGTCCTGTTGGGAATGGTTGAGGCCGACCGCGCCGGTTTCGTGGTCGACGAAAATGTGATGACGCAAGCGGTCGATTTCCTGACCGGTAGCCTGAAGGCCCAACCTAAAGCCTTCGACCAGCACTGGCAGGCCAACCGCCAGGCGTTTATACTCTACGCGTTGGCCGAAGCCGGTCAGGGTGACCTGGGGCGGACGGTTTCTCTCTATGGTCACCGGGATATGTTGGACACCTTCGGCAAGGCTTACCTGGCCATGGCGCTGGGTATTCTCGAGCCCAAGGAATCCAGCCGCGTGAACAGCCTGTTGTCCGACATCACCAGCGCGGCGATCGTCAGTGCCACCGGCGCCCACTGGGAGGAATCGCAGGTCGACTACTACGCTATGAACACCGATACCCGCTCGACGGCCATCGTGATCGCCGCCCTGTCGCGCCTCGACCCGACCAATGCGCTGGCGCCGAACGCCGTGCGCTGGCTCATGACCGCCCGAAAAGACGGCATCTGGGAGACCACCCAGGAGAACGCCTGGGCTATCATCGGTCTGACCGACTGGATGGTTGCCACCGGCGAGCTCCAGGCCAACTACGACTGGCAGGTGATGGTCAACCGGCAACTGGTCGGAGAGGGCAGTGTCTCCAAGGACAATCTCAGCCAGTCGGTCAAGCTGCAGGTCGAGGTGGCCAAGCTGTTGGCCGATCAGGCCAACGAGGTGCTCATCGACCGCACGCCGCCGTCCGGCCAGGACCAGGGCAGCGGTCGCCTGTACTACGGTCTCTACCTGCGCTACTACAAGCCGGTTGAGGAGGTCAAGGCGCTTGACCGGGGCATCATCGTCTCGCGCCAGTACTCGCTGGCTGAGTGCAACCAGGCGACCTGTGGCGCCATCGACCAGGCACAGGTGGGCGACGTGATCCAGGTCAAGCTGACCATCATCGCGCCCAACGACCTGCACCACGTCGTGGTCGAGGATCCGTTCCCGGCCGGCGCGGAGGGCATCGACCAGAGCCTCAAGACCACCAGTGTGGTCGGGCAGGCGCCGGAGCTCAAGCGCACCGATCGCACCAATCCATGGGGCGGTGACTACGGCTGGTGGTGGTTCAGTCACAGTGAGCTGCGCGACGAAAAGGCGGTGCTTTTCGCCAACTATCTGCCGCAAGGCACCTACGAATACACCTATCTCATCCGGGCCAGCCTGGCCGGTGAATTCCGCTTAATCCCGACCAACGCCTACGAGATGTACTTCCCCGAGGTGTTCGGCCGCGGAGATGGTGGGTTGTTCACGATCACCGACTAGCCGCTTGTTGCGTTTAGAACCGGGCTGTTGAGAATCGGCCCGGAATAGGGGCTCGCCGCTCTGTTGGCGGCGAGCCCCTTTGTTGTCAGTCCCAGGCTTTCTTTGTGCTCCGGCGGGTGGCCCTGTGGCAAACCGGGACTGACGCACGCCCCCCGGGAGCGGCGAGCCCATGTGTCTCGGGTGGCGGTGGACGTTGTTCACGGGGTGACTGGTTTCCAGGGAATGGTAGGGGCGCCTCGCGAGGCGCCTCTACAGCACGCTGGGCGGCGCTTGTGCCCGTGGGTATTGGCCGTGGAAGCGCTTTGTGCTCCGGCGGGTCTCCCGTGAGAAACCGGGACTGACGCACACCCGCCGGGAGCGATGGATCATATGTCACGGATGGTGTCGGACGTTGTTCGCGAG
>CAZHBM010000024.1:0-18963 GCA_964529945.1 uncultured Anaerolineales bacterium
GTAGGGCAGGATGCCCTGCAACATAGCCAATCCAAAGGCAAAGAAACTGGCATTCGCCGGTACGATGGCGACAGCGTCCAATCCCATCCCGGGCCGTCCGGCGTGGAAGGCGAATGCAATCAGTGCCTGTTGTTGAAGCCAGGCAAATGTCTCTGTTCGCAACTTGTCGAAACTGTACCCAAACCGATCACTGAACCGGTCCTTATCGGTGGGTAAATCGTCCCCGATCACCATACAATCGGGGTCGCGGCGCCGCATATAGGGCTCAGGATAATTGGCCGACAGGCCATTGCGTACCCGCGCAACGGTGGCTTCCAGGCGCGGTCCCAGACCGGGAATATCGTATTGGACGTCCACCGGTTCCGTCGACTCGGGGGCACAAGCCAGGTTGAGGAGCTCGTCGGTAGTGCTGGCAACGAAAACTTCAGGACTCGCTGCCAAAATCGCTTCAGTTGCCGGGCGCAGATTCAGTTTTGACCAATCCAATTTGATGCCTCCGTATTAGGTAGCAAACAAAAAAGGGGCCGAACGGCCTCTTTCATAGAAAGCTGAATGTCAAATTATTCTATTTGTATGCCAGGCTGGGATCGCCGTCTCCAGCCACAAAGCACCATAATAATACGGCCCCTTCTCAATGGCAAACCGCCCCAGGCGCACGCGTGTGTCCCATTTTCCAAGCAGACTGCTGTGCGAGTCGGCGGCCAGTATCGTCTCCTTTTTTGTGGGTGCAGGGTCTTCCACCCACAAAAAACACTACGCCCGGGCGGTACCTCACGAACCCACTTCACGGCCAAGCCCTGGCCCGGTCCAATTTCTCCTGCAAAGACTTGGGACACACCCGAAGCGCACCCCGCTGGCAGCGTGCCCCAGGCGCCGGCATCGCACCGCTCACCGGCATCGTGTCATGGGTGCGCCACCACCGGCTCACTCCAATTTTGTGCCGGTTTGTGGTATAATCGGCCCGGCGACAGGAATGCTCTCGAACAAAGTAAGCCCGTAACCGGGCAAACCACGTGCCGCCAATGCCATGAGCGGCACCGTTGCCTGGCAGCCTACGAGCGGAAAGGCTGACCCCCATGCTGGGTGTGAAGAACAGGCGTCGCGTGACGTTGGTTTCCGCGTACGGCGTTATGCTGCTGGTTATTGTGTGGACATTCCTTCCCTTCTACCTGGCACTCGTTCTGTCGACTAAATACGAGGGTGACTTTTTCCAGCCCAAGTTCATTCCCTTTCTCCAGTATCAACCGACCTTGCTGCATTGGCGCTACGAATGGCGCACGTTTCTTGACCCGGCCGGCATTGGGCACGGCCTGTCCAACAGCACCATCGTAGCGTCGTCGTCGACACTGCTGAGTCTTATTCTGGGCAGCCTGGCAGCCTACGGCATTCGTTTGATACACCGTGGCCGTGCCGTCGTCTGGCCCCTGTTTGTTTTGTTTCTCCTGCCGCGAATCTTGCCCCCGGCTGTGACTTTCGTGCCGTTTACGATTATGATGCGCTGGTTCGGGCTGACGGACACCCTGCTGGCGTTGACCTTTGCCCATACGGCCCTCACATTGCCCCTGGCGGTCATTATCCTGTACGGCGTAGTGGCTGATCTGCCATCCGACTTGCTCGATGCGGCCCAAATCGACGGCTGCAGCCAGTTCGTCACCTATCGTCTGATTGTGTTGCCGTTGCTTGTGCCGGCACTGCTCGCCACCGCCGCCATTTGCTTCGCCCTCAGTTGGAACGAGTTTCTGTTTGCGCTGGCCAATGCCCAACAATACACCTGGACCGCGCCGCTATCCATCGCTTCGCTCCTCACCAAGGATGGCATTGAGTTCGAATACGTCGGCAGCCATTTGCTGTTGGTGCTTCTGCCGCCAACGTTGTTGGCTTTGCTGGCCCGGCGCTATGTCGTGCGCGGCTTTTCGTGGGGGACCGTCAAAGAAAAGGACCTGGCCTGATTTCGTGACAGGCCGCCGGCTCTATTGGCCATCTACCAAGAAAATGGGACACACCGACCTTAAATCCAGGCTTGACAGGCCGGTTGCTCTTATTTATGATCAATTGTGCGCAGCCTGGTGGCCCAGCTTCAGCGGTGGATGCCGGGCTGTGTGGCAAAAGTGTGCGTCTCTTCCCTAATCGCCAATCGTAACCGGGCGTAACGCCCGGGAAAGGGAGGTTTTGGTGACCGCTCAACGAGAGCACCTGTGGAAACTGCTCGGCGTCCTGTTTCAGGCACATCCGTGGCACGGAGTCCCAATCGGGGGAGAACCACCACGGGTCGTCAACGCCTATATCGAGCTGGTCCCCCAAGATACGATCAAGTACGAACTCGACAAGACCAGCGGGTACCTCGGCGTTGACCGGCCGCAGACGTACTCGAACGTCTGCCCTACTCTGTACGGCTTGATACCGCAAACCCTGTGCGCCGAAGAAACGGCTGCTTTATGTATCGCCCGCACCGGCCGCACCGGCATCGTCGGGGATATGGACCCGCTCGACATCTGCGTCCTCTCTGAAAAGGTTATCCCGCGCGGGGATATCTTTCTGCGCGCCCGGCCCATTGGCGGGCTGCGTATGATCGACGGTAACGAGGCCGATGACAAGATTGTCGCCGTCATGATGGGTGATGCCGTCTTTGGTCTGTGGGACGACATCGCCGACGCGCCCGACAAGATCGTCAACCGGCTGCGCCACTATTTCCTCACCTACAAACATCCTCCCGGTAGCCCGGACGATCAGGTCGAAATCACCGACGTGTATGGCCGAGAAGAAGCCTACGACGTCATCGAACGTTCCCACAGGGATTACTTGACCCGTTACGCGGAAGTTGCCCAAATTCTGGGCGAGACTCGCGGCTACAAGCCGCACGGCTAGGTTTGGACGTCGGCCGGCATGTATTGTGAAGGCCAGGCGATAACAGAAAAGGAGAAGTATTTCTATGGCTCAAGATCCAGGAATTGGCTGTAAGATCCAGGCCACCATAACCGGCGTCAAGGGGACGTGCGCAGCGGCCCACGCGCCTGGGGACACCTTTGAGATCAGTTGCTATGATACCGGCGGGTTATGTGGTTTTTGTTACCACCATATCTTCCCCGATCTCAGCACCTTTCAGTTTGGTGGCAGCCTCCCCTGGTGGGAAGGCGACACCATTGAATTGGCCTGTCCGGACACATACAACCTGGTCACGCTGAAACTGGAGCGGACACCCCGCGAATAGGGTCGCTCTGCGTTTCCCAGCACAACAAGGTCTGGAAACCCACGGGGCGGACGAGCCGTTACTCGTCCGCCCCGTGTCTGTTGCCGGCAATTGCTGGTTTGCCCGGTGGGGTCGTTCAGGGTCTGGCAAACGTCTCCAGGGCGCTCCTCGCCGCAGCCAGCGTCGCGTCGACGTCGGCGACACTGTGCGCCGCGCTCAAAAATCCTGCCTCAAATTGGCTGGGCGCGAAATACACCCCCTGTTCCAGCACAGCGTGGAAGAAGCGGGCGTAGCGGTCGGTATCGGCGTTGGCCTTGGCGCCGGAATAATCGCGGATGGCCTGCCCGGCGTCCTTCAGGAAGTAGAATCCGAACATTGTGCCGGCCTGTCCCGACTGGAACGGGACCCCGAGGACCGCCGCCAGTTCATCCAACCCCTTCACCAAAGAGGTCGTCTTGTCTACAATGGCGTTGAACGCTCCGTCCGACAGCAGGGTCCGCAGCGTTTCCAATCCGGCTGCCATCGCCAACGGGTTTCCGGAAAGAGTCCCCGCCTGATACATCGCCCCTCGCGGCGCTACCGACTCCATAATCTCTCGCCGCCCGGCGTAAGCCCCCACCGGCAGCCCCCCGCCGATCACTTTGCCCAGGCAGGTCACGTCCGGTTCGAGATTCCAGGCAGCTTGCGCCCCGCCGGGAGAGACGCGAAAACCGGTCATAACCTCGTCCAGAATAAATACCGCCCCGAACCGGCGGCACACGTCCTGAATACCTTCCAGGAAGCCGGAAGCCGGAAGCACAAACCCCATATTGGCGGCGACCGGCTCCACAATGACCGCCGCGATCTCGTCGCCATACTGATCGAAGAGGCTGCGCACCTGGTCCAGGTCGTTGTATGCCGCCGTCAGCGTGTTACCTGTCGTGGCAGCCGGCACGCCCGGCGAATCGGGCAGGCCAAACGTAGCCACGCCGCTTCCGGCCTGTACCAGCAGCATGTCGGCGTGACCGTGATACCCGCCTGCGAATTTGATTATCTTGTCCCGTCCCGTGTAGGCCCGGGCCAGGCGCAGCGCGCTCATGCACGCCTCGGTGCCGCTGTTGACGAAACGGATCATTTCGATCGACGGCACCATCTGGATTACCAGCTCGGCCAGTTCACTCTCCAACTCGGTCGGCGCACCATAACTGGTACCTCTTTCGGCCGCAGCACAAATCGCACTCACCACAGCCTCGTGGGCATGTCCCAGAATAAGTGGTCCCCACGACAGCACGTAGTCGATATAGCGATTGTCATCCACGTCCCATATGTAGGCTCCTTTACCACGTTTTATGAACCGGGGCACGCCGCCGACACTACCGTAGGCACGTACCGGGCTGTTTACCCCGCCGGGAATTAACTGCTGCGCCCGCTCAAAAAGCGCTTCGGACTTCGCCGTGTTCATTGTGCCTCCTCTTGTCGCCTTGCCATGATCTTCTGAGCCAATAGCTGAGACTGGTGTACGCAATCCGGCAACCCAACCCCGCGATAGGGACTACCCGTGACGTAGATACCTGCCGGCAAACCGGCCTCTATCGCCGCCACCCGATCCAGGTGCCCGACGTCGTATTGCGGGTTGGCGCGATGCCAGCGATAAATACGCTGAAAGGCGGGCGCGGCATGGATGCCCATAATATCGGCCAATTCGCGGCGGACCGTCGCCAGCAGCTCCTCGTCGTTTAGGTCCATAGACTGCGGGCTGCGCGACCCGCCGAAAAAGACCCGCAGCAAAATCGAATCCGCCGGCGCCCGGCGGTCGAATTTGACCGATGAGATGGTAATCGCGTTGACCGGCCGGCCCTCACTTCGCGGAACCATGACCCCTGTTCCCGGCAGCAGGCCCGGCGCTTCTTCCTTAAGGTAGGCCAAAGAGACAGTCCCGGTGCTCACGTAGCGGATTGAAGCCAGCAGCTCGGCCGCCGCCGGAGCCAAAGGCTGCAGCAAGTCAGCCGCCGCGTAGGCCGGCGTCGCCAGGACCACGGTTTCGGCCGAGACCGTCTCACCGCCGGCCAATTGCAGCTCGTAGCCGCCTCCGGCTGTCCGTTGGATGCCGTGCACGCGTGTCTCCAGTCGCAGGTCGGACTGTAACTGGGCTACCAGTGCGTCCACCATGGTCTCCAACCCGTCCACAAACGACATAAAGATCGACAGCTTCGACTCACCATTGTTGGTCCTCCGCTGTCGCCGGGCCGCCAACATTCCGCGCATCAGGCTGCCGTGGTCCTTCTCGATCTGGCGGAAGCGGGGAAAGGTCGCCAGGATGCTCTGGCGGTCGGCCTCGGCATTGTAAATCCCCGACATCAGGGGTTCGGCAATCTTGTCCAGGGCCTCGACACCCAGCCGCCGGGTCACAAAATCGGCCAGCGTTTCATCGACGTCATCCCGTCGAGCCGGAATGACCAGGTCCAGCCCCATGCGCAATTTGCCCGGCCAGGAAATCAGCGGTGACACAGCGAAGGGCATAAACTTGGTGGGCACGATCATCAGTACGCCTTCAGGCAAACGTACCGGCTTCCCTCGGCTGATCACGTAGACGCCCCGTTGCTCGTCGTTGGTTCCGAGAAGCTGATCTTCCAGGCCCAGTTCGCGGGCAAGCTCCAGCGCCCACGGCTTCTGCGTCAGGAAACAGTCCGGACCGCCCTCGACCACGTAGTCTCCTTCGATCCGCTCGGTCAGGATTCTTCCGCCCCACCGATTGCCGGCCTCAAACACGGCGCAATCGGTACCCAGCCCGCGCAGATACCAGGCGGCGCTCAGTCCCGATATGCCGCCGCCGACCACAATCACCTTAAAGTCCATCAACTGCCTTCCATCGAGTATTCGTGAACGAAATCGACCAACCGGCGTACGTTGTCTGGCGGAGTCGCCGGCAAGATTCCATGTCCTAGATTGAAGATGTGCCCCGGCCTTCCCTTTGCCTGATCGAGAATGATTTTCGCCCGCGGTTCTATCGCTTCCCAGGACGCCAACAGGACCACAGGGTCGAGGTTACCCTGAATTGCCACGCCATCCCCCAATCGACGCCAGGCTTCATCCAGGTCGATGCGCCAATCCACACCAATCACGTTGCCGCCGGCGTCACGGATCAACTCGAGCATGCCGTTGGTGTTGGTGCCGAAATGAATGAGAGGCACTCCCGACCGACCGGCGATGGCCAGAGCCTGTTGGCTATACGGCATCACGTACTGCTCGTAGTCACTCGGGCAAAGCTCCCCCACCCAGCTATCGAACAGTTGCAGGGCTTGCGCGCCGGCCTCGGCCTGCGCCCGTAGATAGTTGCCCGCCGTTTCGGCCAGTTTGCTCATAAGGCTGTGCCAGCTCGATGGATCGTTGAACATCAGCGTCTTCAAGGCAGCGTGGTGCCGGCTGCTGCCTCCCTCCACAGCGTAGGCCGCCAGGGTGAAAGGCGCGCCGCTGAAACCGATCAGCGGGATTCCCCGGCTTTCCAGTTCACTGCGTGCCAGCCGGATGGCATCCAGCGTAAAATGTAACACTTCTTCGGGCGGACGCACCTGCAGATTGGCCACGTCGGACGCAGTCCGCACGGGATTATGGATTACCGGACCTTCTCCCTTGACAAACTCGAGGTCCAAGCCCATGCTCTCCAAAGGCGGCAGGATGTCGGCAAAGATGATCGCCGCGTCCAGATCGAACGCATGGATCGGCTGCAAGGTCACCTCACACGCCAGTTCAGGCGTCTTTATCAGCTCCAGGATGCTGTATTTGTTTCGCAGGTGACGGTATTCGGCCATATAACGTCCAGCCTGGCGCATGAACCAGACCGGCGTAGCATCAACCGCCTGTCGGCGACACGCTCTCAGGAATCGGCCGCCATCGTTGCCGCCACGTGCCCCTGCGGGCTCCTGTCCGGACTGCTCTTTGCTCATCAGGCCATCCACTCGGCAGCATCCTTGGCGAAATAGGTCAAAATCATGTCGGCGCCGGCGCGCTTGATGCACGTCAATGCCTCCAAAGCACAGCGTTTCAGGTCGAGCCACCCATTGGCCGCCGCTGCCTGCAACATTGCGTACTCCCCACTCACCTGGTAGGCCGCCACGGGCAGATCATAGAGGTCGCGCACGCGGGTGACAATATCGAGATAAGGCATCGCCGGCTTCACCATAAGAATGTCGGCGCCCTGATCGAAATCCAGTCGCACTTCTTTCAAGGCCTCGCGCGAATTGGCCGGGTCCATCTGGTACTGGCTGCGGTCACCAAATTGTGGCGGGCTCTCGGCCGCGTCCCGAAACGGCCCGTAGAAGCCGCTAGCGTACTTGGCGGCATAACTCATGATCGCCACGTGGCTTTGTCCGGCCCCATCCAGGCCGGCGCGAATGGCCGCTACCATGCCGTCGATCATTCCCGAAGGGGCGATCATATCCGCCCCGGCCTCTGCGTGCACGATGGAGGCCCGCGCCAACAATTCCAGGGTCGGATCGTTCAATAGATATCCCTCCGGCAGGCGCGGATTGTAGTGCTTCTCTCCCGGCAGGTTGATGACTCCACAATGACCGTGATCGGTATACTCGCAGAAACACATGTCCGAAATCACCACCAGCTCGGGCACGGCGTCTTTGATAGCCCGAATGGCCGTTGGAACGATGCCGGCCGGGTCATAATTATCGCTGCCGCAGGCGTCCTTGTGCTCGGGAATGCCGAAAAGAACCACGGCCGGCACCCCCAAAGCGGCAACCGTGCGCACCTCCTCGGCCAGCCGGTCCACCGACCATTGGTACTGGCCGGGCATCGACGCGATGGGCTGCCGGATGTCACGTCCGTACCGCACAAACAATGGATAAACAAAATCCTCCGGCCGCAATTGGGTTTCGCGCACCATACGCCGTAAACCGTCCAAACGCCGCAGCCGGCGAGGGCGGGCCAGCAACTGGTTGTTACCCATCGGCAACTGACTCGCTTCCATCCACCTCTCCCCTCTCGTAGTAGTCGTTTAGTGCGCTCACCAACCCTTCCAGGGTATGCTCCAACGGCACGACCGCCACGGTCAACCCTTGTGCGCGGGCCGTCTCCGCCGTTTTTGGACCGATGCAAGCGACACAGATATGTCTCAAAGATTGCGCCGGCACGCCTTCGGCACGGATGCGTCTCAGGAAATTGTCCACCGTCGACGAACTGGTAAACGTAACCGCGTCTACCAGCCCTTCTTTCAACATTGCACCCAAATCGGCTCCGCCTTCACCGACAACGGTTTGATAGGCTGGCACGGCCGTCACCTCAGTTCCACGCTCGGACAATATCTCGGACAGGACCGGGCGTGCAATTTCCGACTGAGGCAAAAGAATCCTTTCACCGCCACTGAGTGGCAGCCCCTCTCCCAGCGCTTCAGCCACAAAGATATCCGGCACGTAGGTTACCGCCAGGCCCAACATCACCGCGATACTGTCCGCCGTGGCCTGGCCTACAGACGCCAGCTTGACCGGAGGCAATGAGACACCCAGAGCCGCCAGCCGCTCGGCCACCGCCACGACTGTATTCACGCTGGTCAAAACCAGCCAATCGTAATCACCCGCCGCCAACCCCAACAAAGCCGCATCCAATTCACCGCTGTCAGCCGGCGGCCGGATGGCGATACACGGATACGGCACCGGTTCGGCATCCCAACGACGCAACAGGAGATCCATGTCCCTAGACTGGTGGACCGCCCGGGTGTTGACAACCCGTTTGCCTGCCAAACTCATCCTATGGCCTCCAGGATTCGGTCCGCACCGCGGTTTAACGCCATCCTGGCCAGCTCAAGCCCCAACCCGCTTGCGCCTTCTATATCCATAACGGATGTCTCCCCGTTTACGTCGATTTGCCGCCGTCCGTCGATGGCCGACACCCGCCCTGAAAGCGACAATTTCCCGTCCAGTATGCGCCCGAAGGCGGCTACCGGAACGGCACAGCCCCCGCCCAGCCCGCTGAGGAAAGCGCGCTCCGCCGCAACCGCGAGTCCGGTATCCTGGTCGTGGATCAGGCTCAAGAGATCGAGCCATGTTGGCTCACTGCGGCACTGGATGGCCAGGGCACCCTGTCCGGGCGCTGGCAACATCTGTTCCAAAGCCAACAATTGATGAGGTACATCCAAACGCCCCAAACGCTCCAGGCCCGCTCTGGCCAAAACGATAGCCGTGTAGCGCCCCTGTGGGTCGAGGGCTTTGCGGATGCGCGTATCGGCATTTCCGCGGATGTCGACAATTTCCAGGTCGGCCCGCTGGTGCAGGAGCTGGGCCGCACGCCGCCGGCTGCTGGTGCCGACCCTTGCACCCTCGGGCAGCGAATCGAGCCCATGCCTGTCGCGGCTCACCAGGACGTCGGCCGGATCGGCACGCGGGGGAGTAGCCCCAACCGGCATATCCCGCGGAAGTTCGGTCGGCAGGTCTTTCAGACTATGAACGGCCAGATCGATCTCCCCACTACGTAGTGCCAATTCGAGCTCGGCTGTGAACAGGCCTTTGCCGCCGATCAACGGCAGCGGGGTATCGACGATTCGGTCACCTTTTGTCTTGACGACTTGAATCGTGATCTGCACGCCCGGCAATCGCTCCCGCAACAACGTTGCCACATATTGAGTCTGGCGTCTGGCCAGATTAGAGCCTCGCGTGCCAAGTCGAATCACCTTCATACGTCGGCGCCTGTTTCTGCGCTGCATTCGTCCCGATCTTCCGTTGCGTCGTCAAGGCCTGGGCCGAACGTTGTGCCGCCCAGGCCGAACAGATCGAGGACCGTATGCGCGTAATCGTGCCCGTTACCGTCCGCAGCCTGACGGCGCAGGCGAATGGCGGGTTGATGCAGCAGACGATTTACCAGCCGATGCGCCATATGATCGATGACCTCTCTGGTTCGGGCATCCGGACTCTCCAATCGATTCAACGCCTGCGTCACTTCTTCAGCCGCGATAGTCTGCGCAAATAGGCGCAAGTCTCTGATCACAGGCACTACCTGGCGTCCGTAATACCACTCCAAAAAAGTGTTCGCCTCTTCCTCAATTAGCGCTTCAACCTTTGGGATCGCCGCCTGGCGCTGGCTCATATTGGCATCGACTGTGGATTGCAGGTCATCGATGTCGCAGTAGTCGATCCCACACAATTCGCCCACAGAATCCTCAATATCGCGCGGCACAGCAATGTCGACAATCAGCAGCTTCCTGCCGGCGCGGCTTGGCGCAATCGTCTGAATATCGTGGGCGTAGATCACCGTGTGCGGTGCGCCGGTAGCACTGACGACGACGTCAGCCCACACCAACGCGGTGTACAACTCAGCCCAGTTAAACGCCTGTGCCGGGAGGTCGGCTGCCAGAGTCTGCGCCCGGTCGAAAGTCCGGTTGATGCAAGCAATCTGTCTGGCGCCGCAGCGGACCAGTGCCTGTCCCGCCAAGACAGCCATTTCCCCCACGCCCACGATCAGGACCTTCTGTTTCGATACGTCGCCCAACCTGTCCTGGACCAACTGCACGGCTGCGTGACTGACCGACGTCGTATAGCGACTGATATCCGTCTCCGTGCGCGCCCGCTTGCCCCCGTGAATGGCCGAGGAAAACAGATGGGACAGGATAGGGCCGGCAGCGTCGGCCTGGAGCGCATCTTCGAATGCCTTGGTCACCTGACCAAGGATCTGTGGTTCCCCGAGAACCATTGATTCCAGGCCACTGGCAACCCGCAGGAGATGGCGAGTCACGTCGCCTTCGTCCTTCAGGGTATACAACACTGGAACCAGCTGTGCCGCAACCATGCCTTGTTGGCTGGCCAGGATCTCGATAATCGTGTCGATCGTGCCGGCGGCATCAGGTGCGTAGGCGCAGATCTCGACGCGATTGCAGGTTGACAATACCACCGCTTCGTTCAATCCCGCCCGACCGAGGGCCGTCAGCATCTGCCGCAGACCGGCCCCGGACAGGGCCAGTTTTTCGCGCAGGTCCAATGGCGCCGTATCGTGATTCAGTCCCACAAGGACGATTGGCACGTTTATTGCCCCCTAATCCAGTATGAGTGTCTTGCTTTCAGGCGAGTAGGCGCAGAAGGGTTCTTCGGCCAAATAATTGCCGGTTAGCGCATAAGCACGCGCACGACAGCCGCTGCAAAGGGACTTGAACTGGCAAATGCCGCATTTTCCCTCCAGTAGATCTGGATCGCGCAGGCTGGCAAAGAGCGGGCTCTCTTGCCAGATGCGGCCAAATGGAGTCTGGCGCACATTACCGGCCTCTAATGGCAGATAGCCGCAGGGAAAAACCTCACCCCGGTGAGAAACAAAACAAACGCCGGTTCCCGCCAGGCACCCCTTGGTGGCGGCGTGCATCTGGCCGTGGGGATGACCGTGCACCTGGCGCTCATAGCTGGCCGGCAGCGCCTGTTCCCCTCCCTGGCGCCGCAATTGGCTGCGCCGGGTGCGCATCACACGAAAATAGTGCGGGGCGCAGGTCGCTTTCAGTTGTAAGTCGCGCTCGGCCGATTCGGCGTCGAAAAGCCAGTTGAGAACCCGCTCGTATTCCTTGGCACTCAGCATCTGTTCGTCGGCGATCTCAACTCCACATCCCACTGGAACGAGCAAGAACAGGTGCAAAGCCACTGCCCCCAGGTCCTTGGCCATCTGCAGCATAGCTTCCATCTGGTCCCGGTTGTGGTTGGCTACCGTCGTGTTGATCTGCACGGGCAATCCCACATCGATTAGCAATTTGAATCCGCGCACAGCTGCTTCAAACGAGCCGGCCAAACCGCGAAAGGCATCGTGGGTAGCTGCGTCCGCCCCGTCAAAAGAAATGCTCACACGCTTAACGCCACTGGCCTTGATACGCTTAGCCACATCCGCATTGATTAGCGTCCCGTTGCTGGCCAGGGCGACCGGCAAGCCGGCCCGGCTGGCGTAATCTGCGATGTCAAAAATGTCCGGACGGAACAGCGGTTCGCCGCCCGACAACACCAGGATCGGCCGGCCGGTCGCAGCGATCTCGTCGATCATACGATACGCTTCCGCGGTCGTCAGGTCTTGAGGCGTCAACTGATCGGCGACGGTTACGCGTCGACAGTGGACGCAGTGCAAATTACAGCCGGCAGTGGTTTCCCAGACCACCAGCCGTGGAGGCGGATAGATCATCGATCATTCCTCTCAACGTTTGCAGTTTATTTGGTGGAAAATGGAATCGAGCGAGTGAAAGATTCGCACTGCCAGCAAGCAGTGCAGCATCGCACGTGGTCAGTGGACGCAGCCAATTATAAAATGGGCCGCCCAACCAGGCAAGTGCTTCCGTGCCGGGCGGGTGCCAACCGGCTCGGATAGTGCTGCTGACTCTTTGGTCTTATTTCTCCAGGCAACAGTCCAACGGGCAAACATCGTGCAGTGGGCCGCGCTCGCCCAGAAAGCGCCTGACCGGATGTGCCGTGCTGCGTTCCACAACCAACTCTCGAATCATCGCCACAAACCGCGGATCGGTGCCTACCGTATCGGCCCTGAGAACGTCGATGCCCAATGACCGCCCAACCTGGCACGCCTCCACATCCAGGTCGTAGACGACTTCCATGTTGTCGGAGATGAACCCAACCGGCACAATTACCACGTGGGTAACACCCCGGGCCGCCAGCGTATGCAAGTAAGTATTGACATCGGGTTCCAGCCACGGAACCTGAGGCGGACCGCTGCGACTCTGATAAACGATTTCATAGTCATCCCGACCAACTCCTTGGGCCACCAGCCGGCACGTTTCCTGTACCTGGGCTACGTAGTCACAACGTCGGGCCATTGAGACCGGCAGGCTGTGGGTCGTGAACACCAATTCGGGGCTTGCGTCTGGCGGCACTGCCGCCAACGACCGCTTTACCGATGCCACCATCGGCTCAATGAACCCAGGGTGATTGTAGAACCCGCGCAACTTGTCGAACTGCAAGCCGTCATCTCCAAACATCTGGTTGGCCCGAATCACGTCCTCGCGATACTGGCGGCAACCACTGTAGGAGCTGAACACTGAGGCCACAAAAACCACCACCCGGCGGACGCCGTCTTGGTGCATTTGCTGCACCGCATCGGCTATCGTCGGCTGCCAGTTACGATTGCCCCAGTAGATGGGCAGGTGAACCTGGTGAGTTTCGAGTTCTTTTTGCAGGGCAGCCATTAATGCCCGCATCTGTCCGTTCAGAGGGCTGACACCCCCGAAAGAATAATAGTGTTGTGCGACGGTTTCCAGGCGCTGTCGAGGAACGGGACGCCCTCGCGCCACATTTTGCAGAAAAGGCACAACCTGATCCATCGCTTCGGGACCACCGAACGACAACAGCAGCAGGGCGTCATATTCGTGCGCTTCATCGTCAAACAGGTAATCATCCGCGGTTTGGGCGCCAAGAATACTCATCAGGTTGCCACCTTACTCTCTCCCTCATCTCCTGAGAGACAGCCCTTTAGATCAACGTCTACCGGCCGGGAGTCCGGCCCTATCCTTCCCGGGCCCTACCGGCGAGGCGGTAGACCCGGAAGTCATCTTACGCCAAGCCACAGATTGTGCAAGCTGGTTCGGCGGAAACTTGCACCATGCCGCCTGAAAGCCACGAAGTGTGGTGCTCATCACCCACGCCTGCGGCTTGTCAGATCTTAGTCCCGATGTCGGCGGGCATATGTTTATCATCGCCAAGAGACTGGCCGGGGCTCTCCGCAATAGTGACATACGCTGCCAGGGGGCAAACTTCTTCCTGGCCGACGGGGCGATGGCCGGCCAAGAAATCTTCCACGTTCATCTACACGTTCTGCCGCGTTACGCCGGCGATGGGTTTGGTTTTCGCTTCGGACCTCACCACGGGCAAAAACCCGCTCGGGCCTCTCTGGATCGAATGGCGGCCCAAATCCAGGCTGCGCTCGCCTCAAGTGGCGAAACTGAATGCACTTGACATTTTCCATCGTTTACGGAAAAATAGATGTTAGCTTTGGAGTGCCGGCTGACTGGTACCCTTAGCAATGGCTCAGTGTTACGCGCTTCTAAAGCATCCACACAAGGAGAGAATACGATGACACAAGTAGGTTCGATTAGGTTTAGGTGGTGGTCGTGGCTATTGATAGCCGTACTTGTTGCCGGATCGATGCCGGTCCTGGCAATGGCCGCACCGCCGGGACAATCGGCTTCCTGCGCCGAGGAGTACACTGTCCAGGCGGATGACTGGCTCAGCAAGCTGGCCGAGAAATACCTTGGCGACGTGACGGCATACCAGGCCATTGTCGACGCCACCAACGAAATGAGTGCCTCGGACAGCCGCTTCGCTAAAATCGATGATCCCAACTACATTGAAGTCGGCTGGACCTTGTGCATTCCTGCAGCGGCGCCCGCCTCTGCCACGCCGGCGCCTGCCGAAGGGCAACAGCCTGTAGCCAGCCGCATTGAGTTCGCAGCGGGCGCCAGCACGGCCACGGTCAAGAGTACGCTGGCCGCCGGCGGCATCGACCGGTACATCTTGGCGGCGGATGCCAACCAATTGATGTGGGTTGATCTGTTTGTGCCGAATCCGTCGCAAGGCGACGGCCCGGACGCCGTCCTGGTGATCTGGGGCGTCGATGGAACTGTGTTGATCTCCGATCACGCCGGCGCTACAAGCTGGAGCGGGACGTTGCCCAGCAGCCAGGACTACTATATCGACGTCAAGTCGACGGTCCAGTCGGCCGTCGAATATGACCTGGGCGTCGCCATTCCGGCCGCGGCAGCACCCGACCCTGCCCTTACCGAAACCAGCGTCATCAAGTTTGAACCAACTATGCCTTCCGGCGACGCCAAGCAAGGCAAGTGCTGGGTCAACAGCAATATCTTGGCCCGTGAGGATGCCTGGCGTTGTTATGTGGGCGAAAACGAAATCTACGATCCCTGCTTCTCCACCGCGGATAACCCGGACATGGTCATCTGCGGCGCCGACCCGGTCTCCGGGGATGCGGGATTCAAAGTTTCGTTGACGGAGCCGCTGCCTGCGCCGGACGTGACTCAGGCCGCTAAAGATGCCGGTGCAAACAACGGCTGGTACGCCAAACTGGCGGATGGTCGTATCTGCAGCTTCGCCGATGGGGCCACCTTTGGCGCATTCGGCCAGCGTGCCAACTACTCCTGCTCCCAGGCCGGCGAAACGCCGGACTTGTGGATGTTCGGCGACCTGATTCCCGGCACCGTCTGGGAAGGTGTGCTCGGAGAGACGGCAATGAGCGCCGATCAAGGCCCGACGGGCACCAATTTGAGAATGGTGTTGATCGGTACCGTCTGGCAGTAGTAGCTCAAGAAGTGACGCAAATTGAATCAGGGGGCGCCGGATAATCCGGCGCCCCCTGCCTAATTTCGCACGCCAACTCACCGGCCGGCCTTGCTCGATTAAAACACCCACGCACCCCTGCCGGGTCTACGCATCTTCCCGGAGGGGCTTTGCAGCAGTGATCCTGGCACTGAAGAAGTGCGTTCCGCAATCTCCCTCGATCGCCTCGACCGGCACTTCGGCTCTGTTCTCCACGACAATGTCTTCAAAACCTGCATCCGATAGCATTCGCTCATATTGCGTGACGTCGATGGCGCCGGCGATACACGCACTCCACAGATCCAGGCGCTGCACGATCTGAGTGTCCAACACGCCACGCGTGACAATGTCGGTCACTGCCAACCTGCCGCCCGCCTTCAGGACCCGAAATGCCTCTCTAAGAACGGCCGGTTTGTCCGGGGACAAATTGATGACGCAGTTCGACATCACGACGTCCACACTGCTATCATCGACTGGCAACGCTTCGATGTACCCCTGGCGGAAGACGACGTTACCGGCCCCTAATTTGGCCTTATTTGTTCTGGCTCTCTCCAGCATCGCCGGTGTGGCATCGACTCCAATCACGAGCCCATCTGGGCCGACTTGGCGTGCCGCCAAAAAACAATCGATGCCCCCTCCGCTGCCAAGGTCTACCACCGTTTCACCCGGCTCCAGGGCGGCAATCGTCACCGGGTCGCCGCATCCCAGAGACAGGCCCGTTACTTCTGGCGGAAGCGCCTCCAGCAACTGTCCTTCGTAAAGGCTGTTTCCGCACCAACAATCTTGTCCTTCCGAATTAGCGGTGCAGCATCCGTTCGGCGAAGCCTGTGGATGAAACTCGTCGGCAATCTCAGCGTAATGTTGGCGAACTACCGTGTAAATCCGGCCATAGTCTTCAGACATCAACTTGCCTCCCTTTATATATTGATATCCATCAATGGATTCACGCAAAAAAATTCTTAGCAGCCCTTTTCTTGCCCGTCAAAAGATGCCGGACCGCCTTCTTTCGCCAGGAACTCCGGTGCGAAAGAAGACATCAATCGCCCACAGCAGACTGTCACCTGGCGTTGATCCAAGGTGTAGAAACGCTGGCGGCCTTCTTGACGCACCTGCACCAGGCCGGCCTGCTCCAACTTCGCCAGGTGATGGCTCACCGTCGGCTGATTCACTCGCCCACACAGCGCTTCTACCACGTCACCCACACTCAACCACCTGCAACATAGCTGGTGCATGATCTCTTGCCGCGTCTCGTCGGCCAGTGCCTTGGCAAAAGCCACTTGTTGTGTTTCCATACATCCATTATATCGATGAACATCGATTTGTCAAGCCCAAGCCATTGTCTCTCAGCTTCGAAACGAACCCCCTAACAAGCCGAGTGAGCTGTTGCCCTTTTCCATGTTATAATGGGGGCCGTTCAGCAACACCCTCATCAGTTTCTTAATTCTGAGTGGTATACTATTGTGCGGAAAAAGATTATGCGTGTGTTGATAGTGGAAGATGAACGCGGCATCGCCAGTTTTTTGCGACAGGGGTTGACTGAGGCCGGTTACGCAGCCGACGTAGCCACCGACGGCGACGAAGGCCTGTCCTACGCTCTCGCCGCCGACTATGACGTCTGGATACTGGATATTCTGCTGCCAGGGAGAAGCGGCCTGGAGCTATTGCGCGACTTGCGCCGGCGTGGCTACAAGACGCCTGCCCTTGTGCTGACAGCCCGAGACTCCATCGATGATCGCGTCAACGGGCTGGACGCAGGTGCCGATGACTACCTGGTAAAACCTTTCGCATTCCCCGAATTGTTGGCGCGCGTACGCGCGCTATTGCGGCGCCCGCCATTGCAGGCGGGAACCGTGATTAAGGTCGCAGATTTGGAGATGGACACGGCCGCTCACGTCGTGAAACGTGGCATTAGCACAATCGAGCTCAGCCCGCGCGAGTTCAGTGTCCTCGAATATTTGATGCGTCATCCCAATCAGGTGCTCACACGCACCCAAATCGGTGAGCACGTCTGGAATTTTGACTTCTACAATGAGTCCAACGTGGTAGACGTGTACATTGGTTACCTGCGAAGAAAGATCGGCGGCCAGGGGCAACAGCCGCTCATTCACACTATACGCGGTATCGGATACCGCATCTCAGCCGAGGCAGATAATGAGTAAATCAGGCCCGATTTCGTTGTTGCCATTACCCGTTCGATGGCGACTTACGGCCTGGTACCTGGTGTCGCTGGTCGTTGTCCTGGTGCTATTCAGCGCATTCACCTTCTGGCAGGTACGCCGCGGCTTGCTGTCCGAAGTGGATGCTGGACTGCGGCTGGCGGCGACGCAAGCCCTGACCAACATTGACGTCCAAAATGGTCACTTCGCTTTCCAGAACGTAGAAAACGTGCCTCACTTATCGGATAGGCTAGGCGACAATGCCACCATCCTGATTCTATCTTCGCAGGGGGAGATCAGGGACAGCCTTGGTCAAACCGCAGAAATTCCCAGGCAAGCGCCGCGAGCCGGGCTCTACACCCTGTCCAGCGGAGAAAATGCCTGGCGTGTTTATGGAGAGCAGTTGGCGGCGGTTAATGGCTCCACCCCGGACTGGCTTGTCGTCGTCCAATCTATGCAATCTGTGCGCTACACGCTCCGTCGCCTGAGTTTTCAGCTTCTCTGGGGGCTTCCGGTGGCGCTAGGGTTGGCCGCCATCGGCGGCTACTTTTTGGCCGGCCGGGCCTTGTCACCGATTGACAAGATAACCTGGACTGCGCGCAGTATCAACGCCAGTGACCTGAACCGGCGTATCGCCTATACGGGCGCCGACGACGAGCTGGGACGGCTGGCGACCACCTTCGACGAAATGCTAGATCGCCTTCAGGCCGCCTTTGAGACCGAGCGCCGCTTCACCGCCGATGCCGCCCACGAACTGCGTACGCCGCTGGCTGCACTCAAAGGACGCATCGAAGTTACATTGGCCCGCACACGAGAGACCGGCGAATACGTGGATACGCTTTTTGAAATGGAGCAGCAGGTGGATCGCTTGATCCGCCTCAGCAATGATCTGCTTCTAATCGCGCGCCTGGATCAGGCTCACCTGCAGCCGAATCCAGAGCCGGTCCGGCTGGATGATCTACTGGCTGCGATTATAGACCAGGTCCTGCCCATGGCGCAGGAGAAGTCGATCACTGTGCGCGCTGACACCACGTCTGCCGGCACGATCTACGGTGATGTAGACTTGCTGATACGGCTCTTCCTCAACCTGCTGGACAATGCCATCAAGTATACACCTGCCAGGGGGCACGTATTTCTTACCACCTCGAGGGACGCTTTCCAGGTGACGGTCAGTGTACGAGACACCGGTCCAGGAATGTCGTCCGAGCACCTTGCTCACCTTTTTGAGCGATTCTACCGCGTCCAACCTGATCGTGCGCGACATACCCGGAGCCATACGGCGGGCGGGGCCGGACTTGAGTCTCGGGGGGGGCGGCGCGCGGCGGCGGAAGGGACGTAGCCCAGT
>CAZHBM010000025.1:0-18891 GCA_964529945.1 uncultured Anaerolineales bacterium
GCCGGTCACCCAACCGTCGCCATCCTGCCAGTAAAGCGCATCGCTGCCGGCTTCAATGACCATCTGCGGCGGGTAGCGCACCGTAATCGTCACCGGCTTGGAAAAGCTCACCACCGGCGTGCCGTCGTGCGACGCCTCCAGACTGAAGAAGCGATCGATGCCGGTCAGGTCGCCGGTCGGTAACGGTTGCTCGTAGATGTAGGTGACCAAGGTGCCGTCACTGACAGCGCCGGCCGGAAAGTCCACCCGCACGCTCTGATCGCCATCGTTGGAAATCAAGCTGCCCCCTTCCGCGCCGACGGTGGCCGTCACCATCGATGTGCTTCCAATAGGAATCATGCCCACATCGTCGATCCAGTAGCGCTCTTCGGCACTGAAATAATAATCCGGCACAAAGGGAAACTCGTCACGCCGGATTTTCCAGGTATCCTCAATGCGCACGAAGACGGTGACGGTGCTGCTGCGGGCCATAGCCTGGACCTGAAGTTGGCGGCATATTTTGTAGGGGCAGGTAGTGAACGATTTCCAGTATTCTTCACCCCACACCACGCGCGGTGAGGTAGGGTCGGTGCCGCCGTAAGGATCGATGCCGATCTGCCGTCCGACCACGTCGTAATCGGCCACCTCAACTGCGCCGGCCGGATCATAGACCAGCCAGACGACATTGGCCCAGTAGAACGTTCCAGGCGTCACACCCGACACCTGCTGGTAAATGCCACCCACGAACCAGTTGGGCGCAAAAAGCCGCACCGCCGGGCAGCGGGGCGAATCACAAGCCGGCCAACTCGACTCCACGCTCGCGGTCGGCGCGCTGCCATCTTCCAGAAAGGTGTGCCAACCGGAAAAGCCGGCGCTGAACTGGCAATTGCTGACCAGGTTAGCCGAATCGGAGACGCATACGTCGGGGAAGTCGTCCTCGGCCAATGCCCAGGCACCCGGCAGCGGCAGCAGGCTCAATAACAAGCCGGCCAAGAGCCACCACAGACGCAGGCGGCGGCGCGTGGGCCGGCATTGGTAGGCATATTGGGAGGGTGTGACCAAACTCATACCTCTGAATTGGTTTTGATGAAGTCCAGCAACTCGTCCAGGCGGGCAAAAGCCAACCCAACCACCGTGTCGGCCGCACCGTAATAGATTGCCAGCCGGCCGGTCTCAGAATCGTGCAGGGTAGCGCAAGGAAATACCACGTTCGGCACGTCGCCCACGCATTCGTAACCCGTTTGGGGCGACAACAGGTAGGGCGCCGCCCGGCAGCGCACCCGCCACGGCTCGTCCAAATCGAGCAGTGCCGCACCCATACTGTAGACGTAACCGTTGCACGAGGTAAGCACCCCGTGATAGATCACCAACCAGCCCTCATCAGTCTCAATGGGCGTCGGCCCGGGCCCGATTTTTGTGCTTTGCCAGGTCCAGGGAGATTTTGGACCCATCACGAAGCGATGCCGGCCCCAATGAATCATATCCGGGCTCTCGCTGTAGAAGATGTCGCCAAAGGACGTATGCCCTGTGTCGCTGGGCCGGCTGAGCATAGCGTAGCGGCCAGCAATCCGGCGTGGGAAGAGCACGCCGTTACGGTTGTAAGGCAGAAGAGCGTTCTCCAGTTGGTAGAATGTCTCAAAATCAAAGGTATAGCCGACGCCAATGGTCGGGCCGTGATAGCCGTTGCACCAGGTGAGGTAATAGCGGTCCTCCAGCCAGCACACGCGCGGGTCGTAGCGAAACTCGAAGCGGGCGATTTCCGGCTCATCACACACGAACTCGATCGGCCGGGGAGCAATCTGCCAGTCTAAGCCATTATGGCTGATGCCGGCGTGAATCTGCATCCGCCGCCGGGTGTCGTCGACGCGGAACACCCCGGCGAAGTCGTCCTTGAAGGGAACCACGGCGCTATTGAAAATACTGTTGGTGTGCGGAACCTGGTTGCGGGTGATGACCGGATTGCCGCTATAACGCCAGACGACCCCATCTTGCCCCGACGGCCGAGACTCCCACGGTACGGGAGTCCGTGATCGGCCACCCGGCACTCTGTCCTCTTGGCTCAACATATACAACACCGCTCAATCTGCCTATCGGCGATAGGTCTGTTCAGTCCCCTGGCTCGCCATCTTCGCTGGGCGGCATCGAAGACGGCACCAAGCCGGGTTCGGTCGCCTGCTCGCTCTTCGTCTCCGCTTCCCAACGGGTAATAGCCTTTTCCAGCTCGGCGTTGGCGCGCTTCAGCCCTTCCAGCAGTTGAGGCCGCACATCGGCCAAAGCCTGTTTGCTGGCATCGCGGGCCGCAGCCGCCGCCTGTTTCATGTGTTCCCGCGCCTGCTTGGCTTCGGGAGTGTCGGCGCTGGCTTTGACGGCGTCGTTGACGTCGCGGGCCATCTGTTCCATGCCACTTTTCATCTTCTCCAGGTTCTGCCGGCTCTCGTTACTTTGCCAGGCAGTGCGGAAGGCGGCGGCCAGGCTCTTGCCCAGCGCCTCAAACTGCCTACCCACTTCCTGCCAGGATTCGGCGGTGGATTGTTGATCTTGAGGTTTCGTCTCTTCTTCCATCTGAGATCTCCTGTCGCTTTGTTACAGACCGATTGCTGCTATTCAGCATAGCATATGCTGCCCCGGCTGACAAGAGGGAAATACGGCCTACCGGCGGCCAGACTGGCAGACCGGCAACAAAACGCCCTCCCTTCCACCGAAGTGGAAGGGAGGGTTAGGAGGGGGAAGGCAACTGAAACGAATCAGTTGCCCGTATGCACCTGCCCTCGCCTCGCCGTTGAGACGCGGGCGGTCGGGGAGAGGGAGTCAGACCCTTATTAGTATAGCCCTTGTACTATCTGGAGAACCGTCTCCCTTTTTCCCCTAGGAGGTGCTATTGACCGCTGCCGCACCGCTTTTTTTGCGGGTTGGCACAATAGCCTGAGTAAGCGGCTGGATCATGGGTCGACCGCCTCAACGGCGGACGACGGTACCCAGCCTTGTAGATCACCGCCCGGCAGAGCCAACCGGCTCCAAGTATCCCGGGTTTCGATCAGGTTAACCTCGGTCCCGCCGTGGAGAGTAAACTCGACCACGTATTGATTGCCGGGACCGCTGGTAACGTCGATTTGGGACGCGACAACGACCGCTTCAGGCTGGTGTCGCGCCAGGTATAAACGGCTGCCAAAAGCCAGTACAGTGGCAACGAACAGCAGGCTCAAAAGAATCAGGCCATACTGCAAGCCTTCACGCCGCTGCGTGTTCGGTCTGCTGTTCAGGTAGAGAATCAACAACAGCAGCCCCAGGCTCCACAGGCCAAGGCTGATACCGGCCAGTTCGTTGAGAGTCAGCCAGCGGGAGGCCAGTGCCGCCAGCTGAGCCGGGATGCCCGGCCGCTGGCTGTCTTTTAATTGGTCCACCGTCTGGCTGCGGGCCAGCGCCAGATTGGCGCGAATGTCCGCGTCGCGCGGGGCCAGCAATGCCGCCCGCCGGTAGCTCAGAACCGCCCGGCCCAGGTCGCCTTGTTTGAAGTAGGCATTGCCCAGGTTGTAGAAAACGCCACTGTCAGTGTAACCGTCGTCGACCAACTGCTGATACAGGCGCGCCGCCTGGGCGAAATCGCCACTTTCGTACAGCCGGTTAGCCGTCACCATCGTGTCGGTCGGTCCAGCCGGCGGCCCGGCCAGTACCGCCGACTGAACCAGACTGACCGAAATAAGAATAAGAAGAAATATCGAGAAAGCGATAAGCGCGTGATTGCGTTTCAGTTTCATGAGAACTGCTTCTCCATATCGCCGATCAAGCGACCTACCTGCTGCAGCAACATCCGACCCTGATCCGCTTCCAGCGGTTGCGGCGAATAGCGTCCCATTTCACTCTCACGACGGCAGTCCAGTATCCGCTGCACCAGATCCTCGTCCAGTTTGTGTGCGTGCAGAAGATCGGCCAGTGCCCTGTGGGTCAGGCCGGCGACCGGTTGGTTCAGCTTGTCGCTCAAATAGCCGTCCAGTATCTGGCCCGCGGCGGCGTGGCTGTCGCTTTGGCTGCGTTCCGCCTGGGTCAGCGCCCGGCGCGCCTTGCGGGCAGCCTGCGAACTGCGCAGCCAGCCGCTTTCCTCCTGGCGGCGTCGTTGACGCCGGCGCCAGACCAGGCTGCCACTTACGGCCAGCAACGGCACCCCCCACAGCAGCCAATAAACGCGGCTGCTGGTGATGGGCGGCCTGGCCGGCATCAATACCGTCGGCACCGGTTTCAGGTGCCGGATGTCGGCCGCGATCAAGGAGACTTCCTCTTTGTTGGCACCCACCACGACTGTTGTGGCTGCCTCTTCGGTCGCCGGCGCCACCGACAACTCGATCGGTAACGTGCTGACCGTTCGATATTCGGACACCTGGGGATCGAAATAGCTGTAGCTGATCGACGGCACGCTGAAATCACCTGCTTTTTCGGGCACCATCACCCGTTCGTAGACGCGACTGCCGCTGATCTGCCCGTTGTTCGTCTCCGAATTGGTGGTCGCCTGGCTGTCGAAGACACGCCAGTCGGTCATCTCCGGCCATTTGGGATCGGGCATACTGTTCAGATTGCCACTACCCGTCACCGTTACCCGCAACGTCACCGGCTCGTTGACCTTCACGTGATCGGTGTCTACCTCGGCAGCAATATCGAATTGGCCGACGGCTCCCGAAAAGTCGGCCGGAGCGCCGTCGGGCAAGGGCTGAATGGTTAACTCAACCGGTTGCGTCTGTAAATTCTGATCCGACTGGAAGAAACCACCGGAAATTTTTAAATGGGCCGGCTCGATGGTCACGTCGCCGGTGACCGTCGGGTACAGGATGGTGGTCAATTCGGTTACCCGGTAGACGCGCCCGGCGCTATTGACGTCGTACTGGCGCTGGTCCGACTGCGATTCGCTCCAGAAACCGGTGAATGTCGGCGGATCGTAGTAGGGCTGGTCGAACAGATTGACGGCCTGGTAGAAACGGAACACGTAGGTCACCGCCTGGCCCAGATAGGGTTGGTGGTCGCTCACCCCGGCCTCGATGAAAAAGTCCTGGCCGCTCAGTTCCGTCGGCGCTTCAGCCTGAGGTTCCGGTTGTGGGGTCGCACCGGCAGAGCCGCCCGGTATTGCCCCTTCAGTCACCTGAATGATTATCGGTTGGGTCTGGTAAGTCTGGCCGTTTACCGTCAGGTTGATGGCGTCAATGGTCCATTCACCGGCCTGCGTGGCCCGCAATTGATAGATGTAACTGACCTGAGCACTCATCTGGCCATTGGCGAGGCTGATCTGCGACGACGTGCTGGTGCCGACGACGTCGAAGCCGTTGAGTACCGGCAATTCCGGCGCCGGTGGATTCATTTCGGCGACGTTAACGGCTACCGTCAGCTGCATTGTCTCGCCCACTGCCAGACTGGTGCGATCCACGCTGGCCTGGATTGGCGGCTGTGCCTGTGCATAACCGGGAGTGACGACAGCCAAAGCAATCAGCCAGGCTACCGCTACCCATCCCAATAATCGCCTCATGTGCATCCTTCGAACTCTCTGCTGCCAAGCATACGATGTGTGCCTATTTCGACTACCAATCTTGCTGTGGTGCCCCCTCGGGCACGACGTACATTTGCTGCAGGAACTGTTGCAGGCTCTCGGTCCTGGCTGCCGCCGCATCCAACAACTGGCGGGCCTGGTCGGGCGTCAGTCGCTGGTCCGTCTGGGCTTGCCCCGGCTGGCCGGTCTGGTCAGACGGTTGCGATTGATCCGGCTGCCCTGTCTGGCCCGGCTGCTCGGTCGGCCGCGCCGGCTGTTGATTCTGATCCGGCTCCTGCCCCTGCTGCGGCTCTTGCTGGCTTTGGTCCGTCTGCTGTTCCTGGCCGCCCTGTTGTTGCTGATCCTGCTGCTCCTGGCTCGACTGCTGCTGATCCTGTTGCTGCTGCTCCTGACTCTGTTGTTGCCCCGACTGATCTTCCTGATCCTGCTTGTCCTCTTGGTCCTTTTGGTTCTGTTGTTGTGCCTGCTGCTGTTGCTGCTCTTGCTGTTGTTGCTGTAGCTTCTGTAATGCTAGTTCCAGATTGTGTTTGGCATCCCGGTCACCCGGCTCCAGGCGCAAGGCTTCCTCGTAGGCCTGCACTGCCTGATCGTATTGCTGGCTCTGGTAAAAGGTGTTGCCAAGGTTGTAATAGGCTTCCTGGCTCAGCGGACCGCCGGCCTGTAGCAATGCTTGCTGCAACGATTGCTGGCCCTGGTCATAGGCTTGCTGGCGATAGTAGGCATTGCCGGCATTGTAGGCCGGCTCGGCCGCCTCGGGCAGCTTGTCTTGCGCCTGCTGGTAGTCGGTCAACGCCTGATCATAGGCCAGATCATCGAAAGCCTGATTGCCGCGATTGTTGAGTTTTTGGCCGGATGGGCCGCAGCCGGCCAGAAGCAAACCGGCCGCCAACAACAGCGCCGGCACCAGCCATTTTCTCCAATCGAAAGACCTTTTCTCCACCATCACTCTTTCACCCGCTCCGTCTGCCACACCTGGTCCGTGTGCCGCCCGCGGTCGGGAATCAACTGGGCGATCACCAGTACTGCCAGAGCCACCAGGATGAATCCTTGAAATCGTTCCACGCCGTGCGTCTCGAAGCGGTTGGCCAGTTCTTCCTTCTGCAACCTGTTGATCTCGCCCACTACTGCATCCAGTTCCGACGCGTCGGCCGCTGCCCGATAGTAGCGACCGTTACCGACAGAGGCGACCTGCTGCAACGTGGCCTCATCCAGTCGCGAGAGCACGACTTCCCCCTGGCTGTCCTTCTTGAAGCCACTGACCTGGCCGTTGGCATCGAACACGGGAATCGGGTTGCCCTGCGGTGACCCAAAGCCGATGGCATAAATAATGGCCCCCTCGTCAGCTGCCTGGCGGGCTGCCTCGACCACGTTGCCTTCGTGGTCTTCTCCGTCGGTGATCAGCAGAATCACTTTCTGGCTCGAGCGATGCGGATCGAAACCGCTCATCGCCGTCTGGATGGCGTCGGCCATGGCTGTGCCCGGCCGGGAAATCATAGACGGCTCGGCTGCGTCCAGAAAACTGCGGGCGGTGGCGTAATCGGCCGTCAGCGGAAACTGGATGAAGCTGGCCCCCGAAAAGAGCACCAGTCCGATCTCATCGCCACCCAAGCGGTCCATCAGGTCGGCAATCTCCAACTTGGCCCGCGTCAGCCGGTTCGGTTTGATGTCTTCGGCCAGCATACTCTGGGAAACGTCCAGCGCCACCATCACCTGCACACCACGCTGCGTGACCGTCTCCACCTGGGTGCCCCACAACGGCCGGGCCAAACCAACCAGTAGCAAGGCCAGCGCGAAAAACCACAGCCACGTCTGCCAGCGCCGCCCGCGACGGTTGACGCCGGCACTCAAGCGCTGCAGCAACGCCTGCTCGCCCAGGCGCGCCAGCGCCGCCTGGCGGCGCCGTTCGGTCCACAGCCAGAACAGGAATAATAGCGGCAACAGCGCCAACCCATACAGGTAAACCGGTCTTGAGAAACTCATGGCAGGCTCCTGAACAGGGTGCGCCGCAGGGCAATTTCCACAATCAGCAAAATCACTGCCGGCAGCAGCAGCCAACCGGCCAGCTCTTGGTAACGGGTGTAGTGAACGACTTCCACCTGCGATTTCTCCAGGCTGTTGATATTATCATAAATCTGTTTCAGGCCGGCAGTATCCTCCGCCCGGAAATACATACCACCCGTATCGTCGGCAATCTGGCGCAACAAATCTTCATCCAGCGCGCTCTCCTGGTAGCTGATGCGCTGCCGGCCAAAGGCGTCGACCATCGGTACCGGCACCTGGCCCGGACGGCCCATACCGATGGTGTAAACCCGAATACCCAACGTCTGGGCGGCTTCGGCCGCCGTCAGCGGATCCACCTGGCCGGCATTGTTGACACCATCAGTCAGGAGGATGATGATCCGGCTCTTGGCCGTCGAATCCTTGAGCATATTGGCTGCGTTGGCCAATCCCATTCCAATGGCCGTGCCGTCCTCGATACCCAGTTCGGTGGACAGCTTCGTCTGATCCAACAGGCGCCGCAAAACGTTGTGATCGACCGTCGGTGGGCTTTGACTGAAAGCGTTGCTGGCGAAGACTACCAGCCCCACCCGGTCGAAAGGACGCTCCTGAATGAAGCCGCCGATCACCTCTTTGGCTGCCTCCAGCCGGTTCTGCGGCTCGAAGTCGAGCGAGGCCATGCTGCCGGAAATGTCCAGTGCCAGCGCAATATCCACGCCCTGGCCCTTGACGACCTCCCGCGCCTGACCTGTCTGTGGCCGTGCTGCAGCCACGATAATCAGCGCCATAGCCACCAGTCGCAGGCCGGTGGTCGCCACCGGCCGCAGGTGTAATCGCCAACTTTCGGGCAGGTCAGCCGCCAATTGGACGTCCGCGTAACGCAACCCGGCCGGTCGCCAGCGCCGGCGCAGTAGCAGCGGCCAGGCAGCCAGGACTGGCAACAGCAGCAGCAAAGCCAGCCACCAGGGGGAGGCGAAACGAAAGATCATTGCCTCACCTCCGCCGGTCGGGCATCGCCTTTCAGCGAGGCCGCGCCGGATGGGTCGTTTGCCGGTGGTTGGGGAACTGTCTGGTCGATAAGCTGCCGGGCCCGGTCCACCAGTTGGCGGGCGGCCGCCAATTGCGGCACGAATTTGGCGAACTTCACCAGGTCACTTTCCTCAAACAAGGTCACGAACCGGCGCCCCGTATCGGCCGGCAGTGACGAGATTCTCAATTCGGCCCGTACCTCGGCCGTGGTACGATCCATCGCCCGTACCTGAAATTGCCCTTCCAGGTAGCGCCGCAGGCAATCGGTCACCAGCGTATAGTGCGCCTTGTAGGCACCCTGCTCCGCCAGGCCCAGACCCTCAATTCGTGCCAGCTCGGCATAAGCGATTTCGTCGGCCGGCCGGTTGTCGACAGCCGCTGCGGCAGCCTGCGCACCGCGCTGGGTCAGCCGGTGCCACAACCAGCGCACGAAAACCGCCAGAAGTATTACGGCCAGCAAACCACCGAGAATCCATGGCCAGATGGGCGGCAACGCCATAGCGGCCTGCGGCTTGATGTCGTGCAGCTCCTGATCGTCGGGCGACAGCACCGACTGGACTGTGATAGGCACTACCGGCGCCGGATAATCGGTCGTCAAACCGCCGGCGTCGCTGATCGTGACCGGCAATGCCGGTGTCTCGTAGTCACCCGGCGCAAAAAGCGCGGCCACAAAGGTAGCCCGCGTCGTGACCGTGCCGTCCGGGTTAGTGACGGTCTCCGCCGGTGATTGGTTCCGGATCTCGAACGGTCCCCAGGTTGAATCCAACCGCGGGATAATCGCCCGTGTGTCGCCCGAATGGGTGACCGTCAGAGTCAGCGCGATGGGATCGCCCACCGTCACTTGCTGCTTATCAGCTGCCAGGTCGACCGTCACGTCACCCTGGGCACATACTGTCACCGGCATCAGCAGCACGCCCAACAACAAACAGGCCGGCAACCACAACTGCAAACGTAACTTTGTCATCGACGTGGCGCCACCCGTTTTCCCATTCGCTTGCTGCGCACCTGGAAGAATTTTGTCAGCGCCGACACGTAATCCTGTCCGGTGTCGATCTGGATGCAATCGATGGCGGCCTGGCGAAAGATTCGCGTTTTGAGTGCCTCACGTTGCCCGGCCCGTTGTTCAAATTGCCGTCGCCAGGCGGCGCTGCCGGTATCGACCCATTTCAGCACGCCCGTTTCGGCGTCTTCCAGAAGCAACAGGCCGGCCGGCTGCATCTCCCGCTCCAAAGGGTCGCGTAACTCAATAGCCACCACGTCGTGTTTGCGGTTGGCCATGGACAGCGCCTGACTGTAAGACGCCGGGGCGTCCAGAAAATCGGAAATCAGGAAGACGATGCCGGCGCGTTTCATAATCTGGTTGACCGTATCGAGCGCCAGTTTGGTGTCCGTGCCACGACCGGCCGGCTCAAAGGCCAACAACTCACGGATCAGCCGCAACACGTGGCGCCGGCCTTTGCGCGGCGGGATGTGCAATTCGATGCGGTCGGTGAAGACCAGCAGCCCCACCTTGTCATTATTGGTAGTGGCGGCAAAGGACAACACTGCCGCCAATTCAGCCGCCAATTCGCGCTTGAACTGCCCGGCCGAGCCGAAATCACCGGAGCCGCTGGCATCCACCACCAACATCACAGTTAACTCACGTTCCTCCACGTAACGCTTGATGTACGGAGTGCCCATACGGGCGGTAACGTTCCAGTCGATAGAGCGCACGTCGTCGCCGATGGTGTACGGGCGCACCTCATCAAATTCCATGCCCAAGCCCTTAAAGACAGACTGATAGTCACCGGCAAAACTATCGTTTACCAGCCGTCGGGTTCGTATTTCTATCCGGCGGATCTTTTTCATCAATTCAGCAGTAATCATAAGGCCTCAGGTGTCGTTTGGGTTTCAGGGCCGGTCCGTTGTGACTCTGTCAGGGCACTTCCACGTAGTCCAGGATGCGTTGCACGATGTCGTCGCTGGTCACGTTTTCGGCTTCAGCTTCGTAGCTGATGATGATCCGGTGGCGCAGCACGTCGGCGGCGATCTGTTTGATGTCCTCGGGCGTGACGAAGCCGCGTCCCTTGATGAAGGCGTGGGCGCGGGCGGCGGCCACCATGTAGATGCCGGCCCTAGGCGAAGCACCGAAGGCGATCAGCGGCTTCAGTTGCGATAACCCGTCACCCTGCGGGTTGCGCGTCGACAACACCAGGTCGAGCACGTAATCTTTGATTTTTTCATCCACGTACACCTGGCGGACCACCTGGCGCGCCTGCAGCAATTGGGCCGGCGAAATCACCGGGTTGATGACAGGCAGCGGCGCACCGGTCATCCGGTCGATGATCTGCCGCTCTTCCTGTGGCGAGGGATAATCGACCAGCACTTTGAGCATAAAACGGTCGACCTGGGCCTCAGGTAATGGGTAGGTGCCCTCCTGTTCGATGGGGTTCTGAGTCGCCAGCACCAGGAACAGATCGTCCAGCAAAAAGGTCGTGTCGCCGATGGTAATTTGGCGCTCCTGCATGGCCTCCAGCAGCGCGCTTTGCACCTTGGCCGGCGCCCGGTTCACCTCGTCGGCCAGGACCAGGTTGGCGAAAACCGGCCCCTGGTGAACCGTGAACTCGTTGGTGCGCGGGTTGTATATCTGGGTACCGATCAGGTCGGCCGGCAGCAAATCGGGCGTGAACTGGATGCGTGCAAAATCGGCGTTGATGGCCTGGGCGACCGTCTTGACCAGCAACGTCTTGGCCAGGCCGGGCACGCCCTCGAGCAACACGTGCCCGTCGGCCAACAGACAGATCAACACCCGCTCCACCAGCGTCTCCTGACCCACCATTACCTTGTTGATTTCCGCCAGAACGTCGCGCAAGAACAAGGATTCCTTCTCTACCTGTTCATTCAACTCTCGGATGCCGGATATTTCCATGCTTGTTTCTCCACAGTCTGGGGGTGTTTTTGAGTCGGCCAATCCGCCGTACCCCGGGCGGAGGTGCGCTTATGGCCCACCGCGGGCTTATATAATCATATTGATAGTATCACCTGCGACCAACAATCGTCTTTAAGCGCAGTTGAACACTACCTTAAGGTCAGCTTAAGAGATGGTCGCCCACACTCGGGGAATTTGTGCCGGTGATCCTGACCGCCAGCCGGTCAGAGGGTCCCTTCGTCGCCGGCAGCCAGGGCGGCTGCCAGCTCGCGGTAGTGCTGCTGCTGTCTACCGGCCTGAAGCCGCTCGGCGATCTGTTGCGCCAGGACCGCCAACCTGCCCACATCTGACCAGGCGGCCAACTGGGCGGCTAACGATTCACCGGTCTGGTGTAAGGCCAACAGCAGGTGCAACCGATCGATGGTGGACAACTCATCTTGTTCTCCGGGCACACCCGGCAGCGGTAATTGCGCTCGCTGGGCTTCGGCCGCCTGCCACTTGCGCCACAGGATCGGCAAACGCTTGCGCGGCGGGACAACCCGCTGGACGTCTCCCGAGCGCGACACCAGCTGTTGGTGCTGCAAATATGTCAGGCTGACGCCGGGGCTATCCGCCAACCGCCAGCGCAGCCTGTCTGTGGGTATCCAGCTTTGTCCCAGTAGGGTGGTCAGATACAACCGGGTGACCCCGTCCAGATTTGGCGGCCACATATCGACCTGGCGGCGCCATATCTGGTGGTCGACCAGTTGGCTGATACCGACAATCTGCTCCTCCACGTCACCGTCCAGCGCCTGTGCCAGTGTCACCGGCCGCCCGTGATACGCGATTCGGCTTTGGCCGCTTTCGACGTGATCACTCAGATGGCGCAGACAGTGACCGGTGACCAAAACAGCCAGTTCCCCGGCCGTTTGGCCTGAACCATCCAAGATATCTGCCCAAAGGTCGTCAATGTGGCTGGCCGCCTCTTGCTCCAACGCTGTGCTCAGTCGCTGCCAGTCGATCTCGTGAGCAGGTGCCTGCCTTGGGGCACAAACCACCAGGGCGGTGTAGCGGCTACGACTGAGGTCTTCAATCACCGCCGGCAGGCCGCCCTCGGCCCGCACCGCGTGGATAGCCCGCACGGCAAAACCATTATTAAGAACCGGTTGCAGAGACGGCGCCCAGGCATCGTAAGCACCCCGGTGCAGGCATAAAAGCGCCAGCCCATCCTCGGTCAGGAGACCTGGTAACTTGCCAAACAACTCAGCCAGGCAGTCGCTACTGCAGTCGGGTTCAGGCACCTCTGGGCGGCTAAAGACCACCGGGTAATCACGGGCCAGCGCCGTGCGCAACCATACGTACTGCAGGCTTGACAGGCAGGCGATGGCTGCCGCATTTTCACGTGGTGGATCGATCACCGCCAGGTGAATCGAATGTGGATCGAGCGCCGCCCGCTCCAGCTCGCCGGCCGAACGCTGCAACACCGTCCGGTGACCGCGCGCGGGCTGAATGCCGTCTCCCGTCATCCGGGTGCGGCGGCGGCCCGATGGGGAAACAAAGATATCCTCCGGCCGGCGGGCGGCGTCCATTTCTTGACTCATCAGCGCCAGCTGGCCCAAAAAGGTGTCCGGCCAATGCGGCTTGCCCCACAAATGCCCCTCAATGGTCAACGGCCAGGGCACGAACGGGCGCGGCGTAAAAACTGTGTGTGTCCATTGGCTGCCGGGCAGATAGGTAGCCAGCCGGTTGGCGTACTCAAGCGTGCCTGCCCAGGCCAGCAGCAAGATCTCAGCTGCATCGTAATCGTTGCCGGCCAGGATGGCGTCGCGCAACCGCGCCAGCGACCACAACTGGCGACTGTTGAACAGGTCTGTCCAGCGCTCGAAACCGGCCGCTTGCAACGGTTGGCCGGCCAACGCCTCGACGGCCGGCGGCAGGGCCTGCTGTGGCAGATTGAGCCGCTCACGTTGCGACCGCAGCTTGTCGACCACCTGGCGATAACCGATTTCATCGCCCTCATCGGGCCGCTTGTAGCCGGACGATTCGCAGGCGGAGCAACTCACTTCCAGGGCAACCATCCGGTAACGGGGTGGGCCGGCCGCCAACAGCGGTTGCCAGGCGTGACGACTGCCGCAGGCGCCGCAGGTCACCTGCTCGCCCTCCAACCATCCATGCTTCAGGCTCTGGGAGGTGGTGTGCCGGTCGCAGGCCGGACAGCGGCTTCCGGACCGTAGCGCATCGGGCAGACCGGGGTAGACGGCGCCGCATGTCGGACAAACGAGGATCAGCGTATCCACGGCCCCGCTTCGTCGCCTGCGGTAACGCGTGAGCATAAAGCTACCAAACAGGGGTATCTCGGCGCCACAGGCCGGATGGGGACAGGTGATGGTACGTATCCAGAAGGTATGCTCGGCCCGGCCCGACCTTCCACAGTCAGGACAGGTGGACCGGTAAACGCTATCCACGTCGGGCAGGACAGCCATTTCCACGGCCTGCAGCGCAGCTGCCAGTCGCTCCGGGCTGACACCTTCGGTGGCTTTGCGGGCGGCAAACCAGGCGACCGGGTTGGCCTCCAGGCCGACCACGTCGGCGCCCAGGCGCAATGCCTCGGTGACGACGGTGCCCCCGCCCATGAAGACGTCGAGCACCGTTTTGCCGCGCACCTGGTCCTTGAAAACCGCATTCGCTTGTGGATCGAGGCAGTAGTAGAGCGCCTGCCAAACCTCTGGGGGTTGCTCCAGTTCCGCCAAGCGGGGTTGATCCGTCTCGGACGCGTCGCCGGCCGATTGCAGATCAGCCTGCAACCGGTGCCAGGCGCCGTCATCGATCAAGCCGGCCAGCAAGGCGCTGCGCCACACAGCCCGCAGGCGCGGGTACCACCAGCGTTGGCTGGAGGTCGGCCAACGCCAGCCGCGTGTCTCGGCGCGGGCCACTTGGCCGACGGCCGCGGCAGCAAAGTCGTGTTCAATATACTTGCCCGGTCGAGAAGTCATTTGCGTCCACCTCCCGGTACCAGAAAATCCTTCAATTGCCATCTCCTGGCTGTCTATCCCGGTAACAGTCACAGGGGCAACAACTCTCCGCAGCCGTGCAGACGCACATAGCCCGGAAGACTACTTCACGTCCACCACCCGCGACAACCGTTTGATGGTGTTCTGCACGAACTGGAGGTCGTCAATTGTCAACTTGATGGCATTGTGCGGGCATTCAATCACGCAGTTGCCGCAGCCGCGGCACTCCCCGTTGATGCTCGGGCGGCCGTTGATCACCTTGATGGCGTCCACAAAACAGACGCCCGGAGTGGTACAGTGCCCGCAATTAACACACGCTTCGGTGACGGCCACGTGCACGCCCGGCATTTTGGTCACCTTGCGACTGATGTTGGGGCCCAGATGGGGCAGCACACCGAACAAGCAGCAGCACGGACAACAGTTGCATACGGTCAGCAACCGGTCGCCCGGGCTGACGCCCATCCAAAAAGTGTCCAACTTATTACGCCCTACCATGTGCACCAGGCCGGCCTCGCGGCAACGGCGTAGATGCTCAATGGCCTCAGCTTTGGTGACGAAGCGGCCCAGTTTGGGGTTGATATCGCGGGTGGCTTCGCCCAGAAAGAGGCAACCCAGGTCAATGGGGTAATCATGGCAACCGGCCGCATCGCGGCAGACGCATTTGTTCATAATCCAGCGGTAGTTGGACTCTTCCACAAAATGCTCCACCACCTGCGACGGCAACACCATCTCGTCCGGGAGCGGCAACGCCTGATGAATCTCGATGACCTGGTTCTTGGGCAAGTAGACGATGTCATCTTTAGAAAAGAATAGATGATCGATGAGTTTTTCAATAATGGGAACCTTGGTCGTCTTGGCCATCCAGAAACGGCCGGCAAAAGCCCGTTTCAGTAAAGCCACAAACCAGATGGGACGTGCCATACTTCACTATCCTCGACTATGTCCTGGGGGCGTTGCCGGCCGACCGGCTGGTGATCGCTTCACCATTGTAGCGGGTCAACGCCACTCAACAGCAATTCGCCCTTTTCAGTGATGACGACTTCGGCAGACGGGGCTGCCTCCAAATCACTTGTTTGGTAGCGGCCTGTCAATAGATGAACGGTTTGATTGGACGAACCTCTCAGTCCCGCTCCCAGGCGCTGTGCCGGCCGGTAGGGTCCGGCAATCACAACGTCCAGACAGGCCAACAATTCGCCGGCCCTCGGCATAGATCGGACGGTAGGCCAGGTATAACCGGTAAAGAGAAGCGTGCTCAAATCAGTGTTTTGCCGCAACCGGCGTAACAATGCCAGCACCGGCGCAAACTGTTGCAGCGGCTCGCCGCCACTGAGCGTGACGCCCTCAATTGAATCGCCCAACGCAATCAGGCGCTCGACCAGCTCATCCATGGCTACCCATTCCCCCGCGCTACGGCTGTGGGTGGCAGGGTTAAAACAGCCCGCACAGCCCAATGTACATCCCTGGACCCAGATGACCGCCCGCCAACCCGGCCCGTTGGCCCGGCTGCGGGGAAGAAAGCGGTGCAAGCGCAGCTTTTCGGGCACTTCTGCAGGGCTGGTCGCAGCTAGCGGCTGCGAAGAGGGTTTCACTGCGAGTCGCCGTGGTGCAGGTGCGTCTGGGTGGACTGCGGCGCCTGGTAGGCTTCGGGCGTCATCTCGCGCGCCTCGATCTGCCCGCCCAAGGCTGCCTCCAGCTCCTTGGTCAGCTCCAGGCATTCCATGCCCTTCACCCCACGTACCTGAAGCTGGACCTTGCCCTCGGCGTCGATAAAGACTTCAATTTCCTGGATTTCCATATGAATATTATCGCCCTCCTCACCCCATACGCCTGAGTACCAAATGGATGCGCTGCCCCTCTTGGGCTTCTTCGTTCACCAGGGTGAAACCCTGGGCCTCCAATTTGGCGCGGGTGGCGTGGTAGGCGTAGCGCTGCAGCAATTGGCTCTGGAAAGCCTCCCGCTTGAGCCCCTTGACACCCCACCAGTCGGCCACAATCTCGTACCCGGCATCTGTTTTGCGCAACCCCACGTCGTAGCCGCGGGTGAGGATTTTGATATCCACCTGTACCTGGCGACCGCTGAAACCGCGTATCTGTACCGGCCCGACCTGGTATTGGTACCCCAACTCGTCCAACGCCTGGGTGATGAATTCGGCCTCGACCATCTCGGTTTTGATACTTGTGAAATGCGACATGGACCGCAGCATCCTCCTGGGAAGTGTTGCTTAATAAGTCATTGTAACATAGGCGCAGTGACTGGACAACACGACCATAGAATCGGATGTGTCCCATTTTCTTGGTAGAAAACCGCGTGCGCCGGTGTCCGGTTCTATCTCTCTTATATTGTCTGTGGGTGGAAAACCTACCACCCACAAACAGTATGAAAATGCCACCTGATTTTACGCGCCTCGCAAAACATAAAGTCAGCGGTCTCTTTAGAGCCTGCTTCGCGGCCAAGCTTTGGCTCGGCCCAATTCCTGGAACAAAAGATTTGGGCCAGACCCCGACGAACGGAGCCAATCTAGAGGGTAGGCGCAAGACAAGGAGTTGGTGCAGCGGTATCTCGAAGAACGCCCTGGCAGCGCGACGCGATCGGCCGGACAGGGTTTTTCCCGGACAAGCAACCGATTCTGGCAGCACGAACGGGTTTGGTCAGCAGGAGTCCGGCTCTACCGGCGGGTGGTGTTCCGCCTCCCGCTCGCCCATGCCCAGCAGCATAGCAGCCGCCTGTTTGACGTAGTAAGGGAAACGCAGCCAGGTATCGCGCCGTAGGGCAATGCGGGCGATGCGTGCGGGCCGCAGGTAAAAGCGCCGGTGGGCCTCGTGCCACTTGCGCTCGATGGTGTCCACGTCCAGATCACCAACGGCGAACAACGCCCGGTCGTTTTGGATGGCCAATTGGTCCCATTCGCCGGCCTGCACGTGCAGGTGACCGGACGCCTGGAGCATCGACCACAGCTCCGTGCCCGGATAAGGCGTAGCCAGCATAAAATGAGCCAGGTCCGGGTCAAGCTCCAGCGCCAAGCGGGTAGTCCGTTCCATCGTCTCCTCGGTCTCGCCCGGCATACCGTAGATGAAGAAGCCCATCGTCTGCAGGCCGGCCTGCTTGGCCCAGCGGAAGGCGTTGCGGGCCATCTCGACCGTCTGTCCCTTTTTGATGATGTGCCGCAGCACGTCGTCGTCGCCGCTCTCAACCCCAAATCCGACCCGCTTACAGCCGGCGGCTTTCATCAACTGAAACAATTCCAGGTCGGTATTGTTGACCTTCATGCCATGGATGGTGATCCAGGGGACGTGATTGAGGTTGTTCTCTATCAACGCGCGGCACAGCTCCTTGGCCCGCTCGCGGTCCAGATTCCAGACGTCGTCGGTAACCCCAATTTCGGTGGCGCCCAAGTCCTCGACCAACCAGCGCCATTCGGCGATAACGTCGGCCACGCTGCGCGGGCGCCAGGTATGACCGGTGATCGGCTTGGAACAATAGATACATTTGTAAGGGCAGCCACGCGAGGTGACGATGGTATAGGCCCGCGCATTCGGGTTCAGTCCATCGGTCAGCGGGTTCAGGTTGGTATAGCGCTCGATTTTGAACAGGTGATGGGCCGGGAAGGGAATGGCATCCAGATCGGTGGTCAACGGCCGGTCCGGGTTGTGTTGGATGTTTCCCTCCAGGTCACGCCAGGAAAGCCCTTGGATGTCTGCCCAGCCGGCGGCCGGATCGAACAGACGCGGGCTGGGACCATCAACGTTGAGCCGTTGGCTGCCCGGATCACGCGCCAACAGCCGCAAGACCTCGATGAGTGTCCGCTCCGCCTCACCGCGGACTACCAGGTCCACTTCGGGCCGCTCCATCGACTCGTGTGGCATCAGGGTCAAATGCGGTCCGCCCAATATGGTGACGGCACCATGTTTCTTGGCCGTAGCAGCCGCCTGCCAGGCATTGGCGATCAGCGGCGTCGGCGCCGACAAACCAACCACCGGGTAAGGATCGTGGCTCAGTCTCTGATCGAAAGACTCGAATTCACTCTCAACGTCGGCGTCCCATATGTCCACGTCGTAGCCGTGGGCCAGCAAGGCGCCAGCCAGGTAGCCCAAGCCCATGTGGATATGTTTACGGCTGTTCCACACATCCGACTCAGGGCTGGCCAACAATACTCTCATCCAGTTAACTCCACTCAATTCGGTGACCAGGCCGGCCACCCATCGGTATCATCAGGGGTGTTGGTCAAATTCACCGGCTCTGCTCCCTCAGAGGGCGAGCCGGGCGCCGCTTGAATATAAATTTCTCCCTCACCGTCGCGGTAGGTGGTAAATGCGATCCAGTTGCCATCCGGCGACCACGTCGGCGCGGCGTCACCGGCACGGTTCTCAGTCAGAGTGACACGCCCGCTGCCATCCGCCTGGACCATGTCAATGCGACCGTTGGCCATCGGCTTCGTGGCAGTAAACGCCAGCCAGCGGCC